>DATCJQ010000502.1:0-5875 GCA_036562745.1 Flavihumibacter sp. | reverse complement strand
GCTTATGGTACGGGACAGCTTCCCGACAAAGAGGGACAAATGTATCATGCAACTGCCGATAATTTTTATCTGATCCCCACGGCCGAGGTGCCGGTAACCAATATTTACCGCGATGAAATTCTGAAAGAATCCGATCTGCCCGTTAAGATGACAGCCTACACGCCCTGTTTCCGTCGCGAAGCCGGTAGTTATGGCAAGGATGTTCGCGGTCTGAACCGCCTGCACCAATTCGATAAGGTGGAGATCGTGCAGCTGGTTCATCCCGATAAAAGCTATGAAGTGCTCGACGAAATGGTGGCGCATGTGGAAAAGCTGCTTCAAAGCCTGGAATTGCCCTATCGCATTCTTCGGTTATGCGGCGGCGATATGGGCTTCACTTCTGCACTCACCTATGATTTCGAAGTGTACAGCGCTGCCCAGGAGAAATGGCTGGAAGTTAGTTCCGTTTCCAACTTTGAATCCTACCAGACCAACCGCATGAAGATCCGTTTCAAAGATGCCAACGGCAAAACACAGTTGCTGCACTCGCTGAACGGAAGCTCCATGGCCCTGCCTCGAATTGTTGCGGCTCTGCTGGAGAATAATCAGACGCCGGAGGGCATTCGTCTTCCCAAAGCGATTCAACCTTATTTCGGGGGAGATATTATTGCCTGATTCTGTTCCTGAGAAGTTCTGGTACCTGTTGCTTTGTAAGCATTTTCGGGAAAGGATATCGCTCTATAAAAAATACCCGCCTGGCCTCGATGGCTATGGCGGGTATTTTCGTTTGCGGTAAAATCTCTCAGAGACGACGCACCCAGATATTGCGGAAGCTTACCGGATTGCCGTGGTCCTGCAGTTGAATGCCCAGGGGACCATGCTTTTCGTAGGTTGCCAGTCCAACGAACTGTGTTGCCCCCGCCAGCACGGTATTGTTCTGGATCAGCACATTATTATGGAATACAGTAATTCTTGCGGGCGATTTCAGCATGCCGTTATCATAAAAACGCGGGGCGGTGAAAATCACATCGTAAGTCTGCCATTCCCCGGGTTTTCTGCTGGCATTTACCATTGGCATGGACTGCTTATAAATACTGCCCGCCTGTCCGTTTGAATAGGTGGTATTGTTATAACTGTCGAGTACCTGCAGTTCATATTGTTCCATCAGGAATATACCACTGTTACCGCGGCCCTGGCCTTCACCTTCAATTTTGGAAGGCGTTCTCCATTCGATATGCAGTTGGATATCCTCAAACTGGAGTCGGGTTTTGATATCACCGGTGCCGGGTTTAACTGTGAAGATGCCATTCTCCACAATCCATTTGGCGGGCGATCCGTCTTTGGCGCTTACCCATTGCGAAAGGTCTTTCCCGTCGAATAATACAATGGCATCACTCGGTGGTTTTTGTCCCTCGCCCGGTGTAACTACCGGCGGAACGGGTTTCCATTGTTCAGTAAGTTTATAATCCTGTGCATTGACCGTGCCTGCGAGCGCGAAAACTAATACAGCGGCAGATAGAAATTTTCTTTTCATGTTGGCTTGGTTGGCGGACGTTAGTAATTAGGTTGCCTGAGCTTAAAAATAAGGATAATGATCCAGTTTTATCGTATAAGCAGAACCGTACCTTTTTTCACATAGGCATTACCGTTATAGTCCTCTCCGCTGATCATCCATGTATAGACGCCGGCAGGCTGGTCCACACCCCGCAGGGTGCCGTCCCATCCGGTCGAATCCAGTCCCTGGTACACCAGGTTGCCCAGGCGATTGTAAACGCGGAAGTAGTGCACCTGCTTGAGTCCCACCGCCAGGAAGGCGAAGCGGTCATTTTTCCCATCGCCATTGGGCGTGAATGCATTGGGCACATAGAGTTCCGGTCCCCTGAACACCCGCACATGAATGGTGTCGGTGGTTTCGCAACCGGCTTCCGCGCCGGCGGTGAGTACGAAGGTGGTGGGACGATCGAGTATCGCCACCGGTGCATCGCTATAGGGGTCGGTAAGGGGACCGGCCGGTGCCCAACGGTACCATTCTCCTCCGGATACCTGCAATTGCAGGGCCTGGCCAATGGCCACCAGGGTATCTCTTCCCGCATAGGCACGGGTGCTGAAAATACGCGGACTGAATTCTACCGGCAGGCTCCAACATCCGTTTTCACCTTTGCCGCTGAGTTCAACTAAAAACTCACCGGGCATACTGCTTCTTACCTCGGCAAAGTTTGCCGAGGCTTCTGCGCCCAGGAGACTGCTCCATTTCCATTCGGCGACGGGGTTGGATGGGAGTTCCGAAATCCCTTCGAGGAGTATGGGTTCATTGACGCAGGCAATATCCTTATCCGCTGCTATGGAGATGACCGGCCGCGGGAGTAAATGCACTATTTTTTCGACTGTTCCCGATTCGCAACCCTCTTTCGTTTTGACGGAAAGTCGCACCGGCACCTGCTCGTAATTCGGGTGATTCACCGGCGGAGGCGCGGAGCCCTGGTGGGATTGTTCGCCTATACTCCAGTTCCATTCGGTGATGGTTCCGTATTCCACCCGGGATTGGTCGACCGGCTGAATAATGGTGCTGCCGCAGATGGTATCGGGAACCAGAAAATCGGGTTCCGGAATCGATCCGATGGTGATCACCTGTGTAAAGGTATCGGACCAGCAGCCGTCGTTTCCCTTAATGGCGGCAGAAACGGTATAGTTACCCGGCTCGGGGTAATAATGCGGGGGCGGATTGGGCTGATTGTAGGTGGTGCCATCTCCATAGTCCCAATGCCACTCAACGATAGATCCGAAGGAAGACGAAATATCCATCAACTGTATTTCCTGGGGGGCGCAGGTTTCGGTGGTGGCAACGGTCTCGAATCCCGCCCTCAGCGAGGTACAAAACCGTTGGTGATTATTGGAGCCCCCGGTAGCGGAAGTGAATCCCCAGAACACATCGGGATCATTGTTGAAAATATCGCGCACCATATCGATGGTGGCTGAAACCCGCAGCACATTATCCACATATGCGGAGAGTTCGTGCGTGATGGCATCCCATCGCACCGTAAGGGAATGCCATTGGCAGTCTTCGATATTGTCGCTGCCATTGAGGGCCTGCACGGGTCCGGCCAGATTGTTGGACGAATTATGGGTGAGATCGCCATTGATGTTGATGCTGATATGATCGTAATAGGGATCATTGTTCTCATTGTTCTGCCAGGTATCGATGATGATACCAACCGAGGGGCGCACGCCCTCGAAGCCGATGCCGCCGCCCTGGGTACCCACATTGGTGGAGATGGGCTGCAGCACAAAGGCGATGCCGTCGGCTCCATCGCCGTCTTTGCAGCCGAGGTTAACATCGAACCTGAATTCGAAGGAGGAGCTGAGCCGGATTTTATTCATATTCCAGACCGATCCCGACTGGTTGTTCTCGGCTTGTGTAAGTGTATAGCAGTGGCAGTTTTCCTTGTAGGCCGAGCCGTTGATATGATAGGGGGGATCAATAATCGACTGGGCGAATCCGGATTGAAGCAGAAAAACTAAGATGATAAGCAGCAGGTATGGCGGCGTTCGGTTAGTCACAACTGGTAAAATAAAAAAAAGCATCCTTCCGATGAAAGAAAGATGCTTTTTTATTCAAAGTTTGTTTAATTACCAGCCTTGTTTGGCAATGCCTGCTTTGATGGCAGCCAGTGCTTTTTCCTCACCCAGCATGGTGGTGAGCTTGTTCCCTTTTCCGTCGTTTCCCTGTGCCATATAACCGCCTCTGGCTGTTTTAGTAATCACTGCGTCCTTGATTTCTACACCTTTTTCCTTGGTCTTCACATTATATGCGGTCAATTTGATATCAGCCATGATAAATCTATTTTAAGAATGAATAATATGGTTAAAAACACGCATACAAGCTAGCCAAAAAATCTTAGACTGCGCCCGATTACGGTTTATTAGGGAAATTTTAATAATCCCTTAGATGTCGATTTTGGCGTATTTCGCATGACTTTCAATGAATTCGCGGCGGGGTGCCACGTCATCACCCATCAGCATGCTGAATACGCGATCGGCTTCGGCTGCACTTTCGAGGGTTACCCGTTTCAGTGTGCGGGTTTCGGGGTTCATGGTGGTTTCCCAAAGCTGGGTGGCGTTCATCTCACCCAGACCTTTATATCGTTGGATGGTTACGCTGTCTTCTTTTCCTCCGCCGAATTTTTCCACCAGCATTTTGCGGTCTTCCTCTCCCCAGGCATAGGCCTGCTCCTTACCTTTTTTCACGAGGTAAAGCGGGGGTTGGGCCAGGTATACATAACCTTCTTTCACCAGTTCTGACATATAGCGGTAAACAAAGGTCAGAATCAGGGTGGCGATATGCGATCCATCCACGTCGGCATCGGTCATGATGATCAGCTTGTGGTAACGCAGTTTGCTGAGGTTCAGGGCCTTGGGGTCTTCGGGGGTACCCACGGTAACACCCAGGGCGGTATAAATATTACGGATTTCCTCGTTTTCGTAGATCTTGTGCTCCAGGGCTTTCTCCACGTTGAGGATCTTACCTCTCAGGGGTAGGATGGCCTGGAAGTTCCGGTCGCGGCCCTGCTTGGCTGTACCACCGGCCGAGTCACCTTCGACAAGGTAGAGCTCGCAACGCTCGGGGTCTCTTTCGGAGCAGTCGGCCAGTTTACCGGGAAGGCCACCACCGCTTAATACGGTTTTACGTTGCACCATTTCCCGGGCTTTGCGGGCAGCCACCCGGGCCTGAGCGGCCAGGATCACTTTGGAGATCACGTTCCGGGCTTCCTTGGGGTTTTCCTCGAGATAAGCTTCCAACGCACGGCTAACAGTGGTTTCCACCACGCCGGATACATCGCTGTTACCGAGTTTGGTCTTGGTTTGACCTTCGAACTGCGGCTCGGGCACTTTTACAGAGATGATGGCACTCAGCCCCTCGCGGAAGTCATCACCTTCCACTTCCACCTTGGCTTTTTCGAAAAGGCCTTCGCGATCGCCATAAGCCTTGAATACGCGGGTCAGCGCACGACGGAAACCGGTAACATGGGTACCGCCTTCGATCGTGTTGATATTGTTTACGTAGGAGAAGATATGTTCCTTGAAATCGTTGTTGTATGAGAGAGCCACTTCTACGGCTACGTGTGAGCCTTCGTCATATCCTTCCACATAGAGGGTTTTGGCGATCAGCGGAGTACGGTTGGCGTGCAGATCGAGCATCTCCACGAATTCAACGATACCGCCTTCGCTGTAGAAGGTGGCAGAATAGTGCTGGCCATTTTCATCTTTCTCGCGCAGGTCGTTCAGAGTGATATTGATCTTCCGGTTCAGGAAGGCCAGTTCACGCAGACGTCCCTCGAGGATTTCCCTGTTATAGGTAGTGGTGGTGAAAATGGTATCATCGGGCCAGAAATGCACGGTGGTACCGGTTTTTTCAGACACACCCACTTCCCGAACGGGGTACTGGGGGATACCGATTTTATATTCCTGCTCAAAGATTTTGCCTTCGCGCTGAACGGTCACCTTCATGTCGCGGCTGAGGGCGTTCACACAACTAACACCCACACCGTGCAGACCGCCGGATACTTTATAGGTATTTTTATCGAATTTACCGCCAGCGTGGAGTACGGTCATAACCACTTCCAGTGCACTGCGTTTCTCCTTGGAGTGCATGGCGGTGGGGATACCCCGGCCATCGTCGCTTACGGAAATGGAATTGTCTTCATGGATGGTTACTATGATGTTTTTACAGTAACCAGCCAGAGCCTCATCGATTGAGTTGTCCACCACCTCATAAACCAGGTGGTGCAGGCCTTTCACCCCAATGTCGCCAATATACATGGCTGGACGTTTCCGAACCGCTTCCAATCCCTCCAGAACCTGAATGCTATCTGCTCCGTAACCACTGTTATTTGCCAGG
>DATCJQ010000498.1:0-3488 GCA_036562745.1 Flavihumibacter sp. | reverse complement strand
CCTTATTGCCGTCGATATCCGGATAGGTGAAATCCAGCGGCGGTGCATCGGGTTTGATATAAATCTTCACATCGTCCAACGGTAACTCGGCCTGCTCGTTGCGTTGGGCCGTGAACTGCTCCGTGAAAGTGGGACCCGAATAAAAGCGTCCGCCCTCAATTTCATTCTCCGATTTGATACGCCCGGTAAACACATAGGCATGGCTTCCGTCGAAAGTGCTGAGAAACATGCTATCGCCCCGAACGATTCCTTCCAGGAAACGATAATCGCCCGTGGGCGTCAGAATGGAGCCGGTGAGCAGGTCGCCTTTTTGTTCAAGTTGGGCAATAGCCGGACTGGGACTACCATTCGGCTGGAAAAAGCTCATCTCCCATTTGCCGGTCAATTGGGCAACCGGGGGCGCTCCTTTTTCGAAACGGACAGAATTATTGGGAATGGCCACGGCCGGCATGATGGTAGTAGCGCGGGCGCCGCCCTTTCTCCATTCCCCGGTAAGCCGTCCGTTTTTCTCCTTCCGGAAATAAAATGCCGACTCGAAAAAGGGCATTTCAATGTATACGGAGTCCTTTTTTACCCGGATCGTGCGCACTTCCATGCGTTCACTGGCATTAAGGATATGAATAACCGGCTTTCCTTTCGCATAAGCCAGATCGAAATTAAAAACGATAGGGTGCCCTTCTTTACGCAGCATTTCCACACGCCAGCGACCGGTTTGTAATGCCTGTGAGTAACCGAAAGCTCCCAGTGCCAGGAGGAATATCAAAAAGCAAATCTTCTTCATAGTGCAAAAAACTGCCTGCCGTTAACTGGCAGGCAGCGTAAATATAATACAATTGGAGTTCCCTACTTGTTCAGTCGGGTATTGTTCAACCCGGTTCAGGTTTACTTGCCCGATTTGATCTCCTTCAGATTGCGAAGCATATCTTCGGTCATGCGATCCAGATCGTAATCGTGTTTCCAACCCCAATCCCTGCGCGCAATCTGGTCGTCGATGCTCTGAGGCCAGGAATCGGCAATTGCCTGGCGGTAATCCGGTTCATATTTGATGGTAAAATCCGGAAGCTGCTTTTTGATCGATTCAGCTATCTCTTTCGGAGAGAAGCTGATCCCCGAAATATTGTACGATGTACGAACCGTGATCCTGTCGGCCGGTGCTTCCATCAGCTCGATGGTAGCCCGGATGGCATCGGGCATATACATCATGGGCAGATAGGTATCTTCTTTCAGGAAGGATGTATAGCTGCCGTCGTCCAATGCATCGTGATAGATTTCCACCGCATAGTCTGTGGTTCCACCACCCGGAGCCGATTTATAGCTGATTAGTCCGGGGTAACGGATGCTGCGTACATCCACGCCATAACGCTGGTGGTAATAGTTACACCAGAATTCGCCCGCGTATTTTGAAATGCCATATACCGTGGTCGGTTCGATGATGGTGTATTGCGGACAATTCACTTTGGGAGAAGTGGGTCCGAATACCGCGATAGATGAAGGCCAGTACACCTTATTCAATTTCTCTTCGCGTGCAATATCCAGTACGTTCAGCAGACTCTGCATATTGAGATGCCAGGCCAGGTTGGGATTTTTCTCACCGGTGGCCGAAAGGATGGCCGCCAGCAGATATACCTGGGTAATATTCTGCCGTATAATCAGTACGTGCAGCATTTCCTTGTTAAGGGCATCGATGGATACATAGGGTCCGGTGCCTTTCAGTAACTCATTTTCTTCGCGCAGGTCAGAAGCCAGCACATTATTGTTTCCATAGATCTTACGCAATGCCAGTGTCAGCTCCACGCCTATTTGTCCGCATGCGCCGATCACCAGGATCTTTTCTTTTTGCATGGTATTCGATTTATCGTGTGCAAACCTACGACCAAATAACAAATGTTTGAACCCGCAACCGTTTGCCCCCTACTACCCGTCGGGCACCCGACGGGTACCCGACGGGTGCCCGACGGGTGCGAGGAAACCCTATCTTTGCGGCATGGAAAAATTTCTGCAGGATTTATTTAAAGATCAATCATACGACGAACGCAATTTCTTCCTTATTGCTGGTCCCTGTGTTATTGAAAGCGAGGAGTTGTTAAGCGAAGTGGCCGAACGCGTGAAGGGGATTTGCACCAAACTGGGCATTCCCTATATTTTCAAGTCGTCGTATCGCAAGGCGAACCGGACCAGCGCCAGCTCATTTACCGGGCTGGGTGATGAACTGGGGCTGTCGCTGCTGCATAAAACCGGACAGAAATTCCAGCTGCCCACCACCACCGATATTCATGCGCACGATGAAGCGGCTCCGGCGGCGCAGTTTGCCGACGTGCTGCAGATTCCGGCATTTCTCTGTCGCCAGACCGATTTGCTGGTAGCGGCTGCAGAGACCGGCAAGATCATCAACGTGAAAAAAGGCCAGTTCCTGAGCGGTCCGGCCATGAAATTCGCGGTGGAGAAAATCCGCCAGGCCGGAAATGATAAAATCATTCTCACCGAGCGCGGCACCACCTTCGGTTACCAGGATCTGGTGGTGGATTACCGCAATATCCCGTGGATGAAAGCCCATGGCGTTCCGGTGGTGATGGACTGCACCCACAGCCTTCAGCAGCCCAACCAAAGCTCTGGCGTAACGGGTGGCAATCCCGCCCTGATTGGCACCATCGCGAAAGCGGCTATTGCGGCAGGGGCCGACGGTCTCTTTATCGAAACCCATCCCAACCCGGCGGTTGCCAAAAGCGACGGCGCCAATATGCTGCAACTTGATTTGCTGGAAGACCTGCTCACAAACCTGGTAAAACTCCGGAAAGCGGTTATCTGATCCTAAACTTTTCCAGTGCCCCCCAGAGGAGTACCTGGCAAAGCATCCGGACAAGTTTTAATAGCAGGTTAAGAATTAAACCGGCATCCGGGTATACCGGTCTCATCCTGTAAATTCGTTAATTGGCAGTAATAGTTCATCTGAACTTAGGTCCGAATAATTAATTTTACAGCTAATACCCAGTTCCTGAAAAGAGTAGTCAAAATAACCGGTTATATAGTCCTGTCGCTTCTGCTATTGGTAGTGCTGGTGTATTTTCTCTTGCAGGTATCATTCGTACAGAATTATATCGCCAGAGATGCGGCCAAACGCTTATCCAGAGCCCTGAATACGGAAGTGAAAGTGGATCATATTGACCTGGAATTTTTCAATACCCTTTCGCTCAACGGCACTCTGGTGCGCGACCAGGCCAGGGACACCCTGCTTTACGCCGGGGCGCTCAAGGTAAATATCACCGACTGGTTTTTCTTCAAAGACAAGATCGAACTCACCTATATCGGCCTGGAAAATACGCTGATCGACCTGCACCGGGTGGATTCCGTGTGGAATTACCAGTTCATTGCCGATTATTTCTCCGGTCCCTCCACCAAAAAGGAATCGCAGCCCATCCAGCTTTCCGTGAAGCAGGTGGAGCTGAAAAATATCCGCCTGCTGCAGCGCGATGAATGGCGGGGTGAAAACC
>DATCJQ010000497.1:0-13667 GCA_036562745.1 Flavihumibacter sp. | reverse complement strand
GTACTGCTTATTGGTGATATTATTCAACCCGGCCCGAACCCCCAATACCGAATTCAACTGCACCATGCCGTTGAAATCGAGGGTGCCATACCCCGGCGTATAGCCTTTGGAACCGTTGGCCGGCGGCGTATAGGTGTTCAGCGCATCGGAATAGGTGGATGACACATAGCTGTACAAGAGGGTGGCGCTGAAACCGCGGTACATCATTTCCAGACCGTTCCGCGTAATCCAGTGGGGCACGGCTTCCAGTTTATTACCCTTGATGGATGCATTCACCGGGCCGGATGCAATTTCTCCCCTGGTGTATATCGCGTCCATATAGGAACTTGATGTGAAAAGTCCCGCCATCCATTGCGTGGTAATGGGGAATTTATACTGAACGAAAAGCTCCACCCCGTTCGTGCGACTATCACCCACATTGGTTTTGTACGTATAGGCATTTCCGTTAGCATCTTCGGCAACGATAGTGCCCAAACGGTCATGATAGGTCAGGCGGAACAAACTGAAATCGTAGCTAAGGCGATCGCTTAACTTACCGCGCACACCCAGCTCGGCATTGTAACCGGTCGCGTCTTTAAGGTTCTTATCGATCTGCTCGTAGGTGGAAGCGGGCACAATATCTTTAAAAATAACGGGACGATAAGAACGATTCACTCCTGCATAGAACTGGTTGTCGCCGTCCAGTTGCACCTGCGTGCTCAGGCCCAGGAGATGGAAATTGTGTTTAATAGTGGTGGGCAGCGGATGCTCTGTATAATACTTGATTTCGCCCGTGAAATCAGACTTACCGGTTTCCATGCGCCAACCCGGTGTGAGGGTCCAGCCGGGCAGCAGTGTGAATGCATTCTCGATATAAAGCGCCAGGTTTTTGGTTTTGAAATGCATGTCGCGGCCCCAGCCCGGTTCAACCAGGCTCAGATCATAGTCAAACCCCGTTGTACCCTTGCCCTGCTGCCGGCGGTTGAGATCGTTGTTCATGAGCGCCAATCCCGCTGCCAGCGTACTCCGCACCGCACCCAGATTATAATCGTGCAGCAAGCGGAACTCCATGGTTTTGCTGTTGAAGCGATCGATATCAATCTGGCGATTCTTGTAATCCATGGTAACCGGATTAATGGAATCGGGAATATCCGCGAACTGATCGTACAGTGCACTGTTGCGTGTGCCCAATACGGCGGAGGTTATCCAGTGCAGCGAAGTGAGCGGACTGATTATCCAGTTAACCGTGATCGAGGGTACATAGATATCGGGACTGAAATAATTCCTTGCTCTTGTGCTTTGCCGGGGATCTTCCTCAAACATTTGGTCGGTGAGTTGTCCGGGTATCCTGTACAAATACTTCGAACGTGCCAGCTCGCCTTTTAGCGAGAGTTTATCGCTGAGCTCATAGTTCAACTGAACATATTGTGCCTCGCCTTCCGACTCGTTGTTTTTACGATAGCCATTGCTATGCCTTCTGAAATAATAAGCGTAGTAAGAAAACTTCTTATGCGTACCACTGATCGCGTTATAGGAACTGAGCAGGTCATAGGATCCCACCGTGTTGATCGATTCGAAGCTAAGCAGTTTGGTGGTATCAGGACGTTTGGTTACGTAGTTGATCATCCCGCCGAATTGTGCGCCGTACTGGAGCGATCCGGTTCCGCGCACCAGTTCCACGCGTTCATAACTTTCCATCGGAGCACTGAAATGGCTGGCCGGATATCCGTACATATCCGAGTTCGTCAGCACGCCGTTCTGACGGATATTGAATTCCCAGCTGCGGTGCGGATCGAGTCCGCGCGTGGCGATATTCACCTGGTTGCCACTTCCATCCATATCGTACACGAATACCCCAGGCACTTTGGCAAACAATTGTCTCCCGGTCTTAAGCGCCATATTCGTAGGAGAAGCGCCCAAATTGATCACTTCATTTTTCTTTCCCGAGAACAGGTATCCGTTCTGTTTTTCAGGAAGCCGGCCGAGATCTTTTTTCAGCCAGGATTTAAAGATAACTTCCTCCAGTATTTTGGGTTTGGATGAATCAGTATCAGCCTGGGCAAAGCTGAGTTGAGGAGCCATGACAACAATCGCAATCAGTACAACAATCGGTTTCATGGCCCCTAAATTAAGAATTCTCAAAAACCGCGTCAAGGCTGCCAGCGGAACTGCTCTCCTTTTTTGAGCGCAATCGATCTGGTTTTCCCTTTATATGCCACGGTTCCTTTGTACGGCGATTGTGCAGTAAGCACCACCGACTTCAATTGATTGTTTTCCCATTCCATGTCCACGATAAGATTACCGCGGGCTTTGAGTCCCTTCACCGCGCCGGTTGTCCAGGCCGAGGGCAGGGCGGGCAACAACTGTATCTGGTCGGTATGCGACTGGATAAGCATTTCCAGCACTCCGGCTGCGAGACCAAAATTTCCGTCGATCTGAAAGGGCGGGTGCGTGGTAAACAGATTCTTCAGGGTCAGGTGACGCTGCATGTCCAGCAGGTTCTGCCAGGCTTTGTCGCCGTCGAAGAGCCGTGCATAAAAATTGATGATCCACGACTTGCTCCAGCCGGTATAGGAACCATGTCCGCCTTCGGCATATTTCAAACGGCGCTCAATGGTTCGCTGAGCCGCTTCAAAAAGTTCCGGCGTTTTGACATTGATCTGATCTCCCGGATACAATCCAAAGAGCTGACTCATATGCCGGTGACCCGGTTCCGCCTCTTCATAATCATGAATCCATTCCTGCACAATGCCATAGCGTTTGCTTACGCGGATGGGCGGCAGATCTTTTTCGATTTTGGTAAGCTCCTTCACAAAATCCTTATCGGCATTGAGGATGGCAGCTGCTTTCTTACAAGCCGTAAACAGCGAGCGGATAATCTGGATATCCATGGTGGAGCCATAGGTGAGCATATAGGTTTCGCCGTTCGGCAATTTATAGGTGTTTTCGGGCGAGGTAGATGGCGCGGTCACCCAGTTGCCATTCTTATCCTTTACGAGGAATCCCTGGATGAACTCGGCAGCTTCCTTCATCACGGGCCAGGCCAGCTCGCGCAGGTAGGCGGTATCGCGGGTAAACTGGAAATGCTCCCAGAGGTGCAGCGACAGCCAGGATCCCGCAATGGGATAGGTGCCCCAGCCCACACCGTCGGCAATGGCCGTGCGACCAAACAGATCGGTAAGATGGTTTACCGTCCAGCCGCGTGATCCGAAAGTTTTGGAAGCCGTGATCCGTCCGGGTTTACGCAGCTGGTTCACGAATTCCGAAAACGGAAGCAGGGTTTCGGCAAGATTGGCGGCTTCTGCCGGCCAGTAGTTCATCTGGATATTGATATTGGTATGAAAATCGGAGTTCCAAGGGGCGTTGAAATCCTTGCACCAGATACCCTGCAGGTTGGCCGGCAGTACGCCCGGCTTGCGCGATGAGTTCATCAGCAGGTAACGTCCCAACTGAAACTGCAGCACCGCAAGGTCCACATCGGTTCCTCCTTCGATCACTTTCTTCAGACGCTCGTCAGTGGGCAGGCGGCGGGCTTCGGTGGATCCAACGGTGATGGATACACGATTAAAGATGGAACTGTGATCTTTGATATGCTCATCTTTAATAGCCTGATAGGATTTACCTTTTACGCGATCGAGAATATTGGCGCATCGTGCAGCCGGATCGATGGAAGGATCCATATTCAGCAACTGCAGATTGTAATCGGTGGATGCTGTGAAATAAAGCACCAGCTCGGTTACTCCTTCCGCGAGGAGATTATTGTTCAGCGCGCGTACCTTTCCTCCGGTATGCATGGCCTTTAGTCGCGCAGCAAAACGCATGTGTGCGCCAGCCGGACCGGCATCTTCATCGGGCAGGTCGATGATTTGTCCGGTCATCAGGATTTCTTTGTCTCCCGCGGCCATAACGGATGCATCCTGCTCGCGGGTGAGTGCCACGCGTGCGTGGATGGCATTCGCTTTACTGGCATAAAATCTTACTACGATGATATCGTCCGGGGCCGATACAAATACTTCACGGGTATAATGCACCCCTTCCATGGTGAACTCGGTAGTTTGCAAACCGGTTTCGAGATCCAGCACGCGGCGGTAATTTGTTATGTCGGGATGACCTGCCCCGCGCGGAACCATATCAATGAAAATATCGCCCAGGGTCTGGTAAGAACGTATCCGAAGGGGGCGGCTTCGCAAATGCTCCTCTCCCAGTTTAATCGCTTTGGCAATCGAATCCTGGAACAGGGCTTCTCGAATCTGGGGAAGAACAGCCGCAGCCGGGGCATTGGCTTCCGTGGGTGACCCTGCCCACAGGCTTTCTTCATTCAATTGAATTCTTTCATTAACCGGACGGCCAAAAACCATGGCGCCCATTCTTCCGTTTCCAACGGGCAGAGCATCTTCCCATTCTACAGCAGGTTTGGTGTACCAGATGGATGTCTTGTCGGGAGTCTGGCTGCTCGCTCCTATGGCAAGCAGGCAGCAGAACATCAAAAGATTTAATGTACGCATAATTAAAAATAGGCAGAGATCACTATGAACCTCTGCCTGTTTCCAATCATTTATTTCCATTCTTTTCCCATGATCGGAATATCCTCAATCCGGAATTGAGAAATAATTTCTTCTTATGGAAAATTATCTTCCGCCAATGGGAATGCGAACACCGGCGTTCAAAAACAGCCCGCGGGTTTTACCCACATCAATTTCGTCTATGCGATCCTGTAAGTTGGTAAGCGACCACTCATACGATGCTTCCACAAATACAAAGGTCAGATCCAGTCCCAGTCCGAGATAGGTACCCCATTGCGCGGTTTTGAAATCATCCTTGTTCATGTTTTTGATATCGGTAAGGAAAAAGGCAGATACACCACCAAATCCTCTTAAACCAACCGGACTAGCCTGGTTACCGATCACATTGAATCCGATGGTCAGCGGAACGCGGATACCGCTGATATCAAAATCGATATCATCGCCGGTGGCGCCGCTTCCTTCCTGAACATATTCAGTGGAACGCTTTACGTAAAACAATCCCGGTTCGAAATAAACTTTCCTACCGAAGGCAACGGAACCACCGATCTGGCAGCCCACCTGTGAATTGTATTTACCATTTGAAGGATCTTTCGAAAAGTTGTTGAAATTAATCCCTACGGCAGGTTTGATCGCCACCTGTGCCTGCAGACCGCCCGCCACCAGCAGACAGCCAATAAAAGCCACTAACAATTGCTTCCTCATAAAATGGGTTTTAAGTTTTTACAGCTCAGAGAGCTATGCAAAACTCCTGCCAGACCCCAACTGTGGAGTCAACTGCCATAACTAGCGGCTTATTTTGATGACAATCGGTCTGGCCGGCAATTGCAGCGGGCCAAGTTTACTCAAATCGAGCACCGTCTGTTTACCGGATTTGCGGAGTCCGACTTTTTGTCCGTTGGCCAGCAAACTTGCAGAGGAACCTGCAGGAATATCCACTTCGGTGATGGTGAGAGAAGGGGTATAATCCGGGAGGATCACATACAAATTATTTCCCTTTTGGGTGAAGAAAGCCTGCACATATGCCTGATCGTTACGGGGCTGCACCAGTTTTGCGGCACTGTATCCTGCCATATAATTGGCATCTTTTTTCTCCGGCATTTTACCCTTTGACCATTGATAGGGTTTCGCGAGCGGTGTGGTTTCATAGATGGCTTCGCCGTTCACCTTAAGCCAGGCACCCATATCCAGGAGTCGTTGTTGTTGAATGGGATCGATGCGCCCATCAGCGGTGGGTCCCACATTAAGCAAGAGGTTTCCGCCGCGCGCCACGATATCAATCAGCATCAGGATCAGCTCATTGCTGGTTTTATAATCGGAGGCTTTCTCATTGCGGTTGAACCCGTATGAATGCCCGATACCCTGGTTCTCCTCCCATACCACACTGGCATCTTTCCCGCTTCCGTATTCGGATGTCGTATAGGTGGCACCGTTATTATGCTCCCGGGTTTCCCTGCCCCAGCGATCATTTACCGCCACTTCTTTGGCAACCGGCGATTCGTTGTATAACCAGGCCAGTAATTCCGGACTCTTCCATTCCTCCGAACTCATATCCCATTCGCCGTCGGAAAAAATCACGGAAGGCTTGTACCGGTTTACGAGATCCTTGAACTGCGGGAACATATGTTCTTCCACATAGCGCTTGCGATCGTAGAGCCAGATCGGATTATACCATTCGTAGAGCGAATAATAATACCCCATTTTGAGTCCCTGTTTGCGGACGGCATTGGTGAGATCACCCAGTAAATCACGTTGAGGTGTACCCGAAGCTGCGTTCCATGCGCGGTTCCAGGCCTTATCCGCTTCGGCGCTGGGCCAGAGCGCATATCCGTCGTGGTGTTTGGAGGTGAGCACCACATATTTGGCACCTGCTTCCTTAAACAGGAGGGCCCAGTCATCCGGATTAAAAAGCTCGGCTTTGAAACCTGTTTCCAATTGGGGATAGGAAACATTCGCACCAAAATTCTTCACGTGGAAATTCCAGAACTTGTCTTCTTTGGCCTGGATACGATACCAGTACCATTCGGCATAGCTCTCTCCGCTATTAGGAATTACCGGAGCCCAGGCGGGAACGGAATACATTCCCCAGTGAATAAAGATGCCGAATTTAGCCTGCTTAAACCACTCGGGATGTCCCCTCTTATTAAGCGACTCCCAGTTAGGTTCGAATTTCTGTGCCTGACCGAGCAGGGCCATAACCATCAACAATGCGGAAAGCAATCCTCTGTACATGTCGGAATTTTTTATTGAAAGCTACTATTATTAAACGTTTAATCCCAATTTGAGGCAGTAATTTAGTTGCTGGAAAATCAAAATTCTTTCGCATTTTTTCACATGGATCTCGATCTTTTCTACGAGCAGCTCTTCAAAGAGGGTATTCAGACGCTGAAGGCCGATGAATACACCACCGATCCCTACCTGCTGGCCGGAAAGGATCACCGTTTTGGCATCACCCTGCTGCTACGCCCCGATCGTGCCATCCGGCAGGAAATTCAGTCCTTCTTTCATCCCTTTATTCAAACTGATCCCAACCAGTATTATTATCCTCATACCGATATCCATGTCACGATCCTGTCCATCATTTCCTGTTACGAAGGATTTCGGTTAAGCCAGATCGATCCGCGTAAATATATCCGGGCTATCCAGCAATGTGTAGATCAAACTCAGCCCTTCGACATTATCTACCGGGGCATCACCCTGTCCGCGGATGCGGTTATGGTAAGGGGCCATCTGGCCGATGACTCCCTCAACCAGTTCCGCAACTGTTTGCGGGCACAGATCAAAAATTCAGAACTCGCTGATTCCATTGACAAACGCTATGCGATATTTACCGCCCACTCCACTGTGATCCGGTACCAGTATCCCCTGCATAATAAGGATCGGTGGATTGAACTGCTTGAGGAACATGAAAACCATGATTTCGGCCGGCAAACGGTGCGCGAAGTGGAGCTGGTGTATAACGACTGGTATCAGCGTGCTTCAAAAGTGCAGGTTCTTCATACATTTGAGCTGCCGGACTGAAATCCGGATAACCGCCGCCCCCTGAACGTCCGGACCTGAAACTTCAAATCACCATCGATATGAAAGTATCCGCCCAACTTGCACGTCATCTCCGCGAATTCTATTTCGGGAATAACTGGACCTGGTCTGCATTGAAAGAACAGGTGTCTGACATCAGCTGGCAGGAAGCCACCCAACAGGTAGCCGATTGCAATACCATCGCCACCCTGATTTTCCATATTCTGTTTTACCAGAATGTAGTGGCACGGCGCATAGCGGGCGAACATTTGGAAGTGGATCACGAAGACAGTTTCCGCCATCCGCCCATTCAGAATGAGGATGACTGGCAAGGCCAGCTGGAAAAACTGTATGAATCAGCTCAGGAATTTTCACACCAGATTGAACAGATTCCGGATGACCACCTGAAGACGGAATTGCCCAATAAAAAAGGAAGTTATTACCGGAATATTCAGGGCGTTATTGAACATAATCATTATCACCTCGGACAGATAGTATTGCTGAAAAAACTCATCCGGGCTGGGATAAAATAAAAGAACATGAAATACCAGGATATATTCAAACAGAACAAGAAATGGATTGAAGAGAAGCTCCGATCGAACCGCGCGTATTTCACCGAACTATCAGAGGGGCAGAAACCTGATTTCCTCTTCATCGGCTGCAGCGACAGTCGCGTTACGGCCGAAGAGCTGATGGGGGCGCAACCGGGTGAAGTATTTGTTCATCGCAATATTGCCAACCTGGTTCCCAATAACGATAATAGTTCCTCGGCAGTGGTGGAGTATGCGGTGAATCATCTCGATGTGAAGCATATCATCGTATGCGGACATTATAACTGTGGGGGCATCAAAGCCGCTATGCAGCCGAGGGATCTGGGATTGCTGAACCCCTGGCTGCGCAGCATTCGCGATGTGTATCGCCTGCACAAGGATGAACTCAACGCTATTTCGGATGATGAAGACCGTTATAAGCGTCTGGTTGAACTGAATGTGCAGGAACAATGTGCCAATATCATCAAGATGGCCTCCTGGCAGAAGAAATACCTGAAGCACGGTTATCCCCAGGTGCATGCGCTGATTTTCGATATTCATACAGGGCACCTGGTGGATCTGAATATCGATTTCGACCAGGTGCTGGCCGGCATTCGTGAAATTTATGATCTCGGAAGTGAAGATTAATTCCATTTTCCGCAGCTTTCCGGTCCGCCGTTTTCTCATGCCGGATTTAAGTTCCCGCAAAGCCATCTTATGCAATCTTCGCTGCATGCTGCTATGCTGTCTCATCGGGTTCGGTTTGCATGCAAGGGCGCAGGTTCTGTATAAGGCTGTAAGTGCCCATGCGGATACCACCATCTTTTTGTTTGGCACCTACTCCTATATTCCGGCGGATCGCTTTTTCCTTGACAACACCATCGATTCTTTAATGGATCGGTCCGAGGCCATTTTCACGCAGACCTATTATGCGGAGAAATCGGCCCGGCCGATGGTGGTGGCGAGGGCGCATATCCGGGCGATGAGTTATCCCGATGGCAAACGCTTGTCGGATTTTTTATCGCAAGAAGATGCCCGCCGGGTTTATGATTATTACCACAAGAAATATCGCATATCGCGCAGCCTGTATCGCCAACTCTCCTATTATATTCCGGTGGTGATGCACCAGCAGATCGCTTATGCCAATGACTATTGTGTGAAGATGGATCGTGAAATCCTGAAGATGGCAACCCGCAAAACCATCCCGATTTACAACCTCGACCTACTGCCCCGGTTGAATGCCGCTTACCAGGCGATGGCAGCAATTTATCCACCCTCCTGGCTGGTGGAACGGATCGATCGGGAAGAGGAAGAAAATCAATCTGCCGCTGAGCAGTTGAATGCCTACCTGGCCCAGGACACGGCAGCGCTCAGGCAATCTTATCAATCGCGATGGGGAAAAGATCCCGGGGCATTCAACCAGATCATTTCCCGGCGAAACCGGTACTGGATACAGGAATTGGAGCAGAAGGGCGGACGGATCAATTTCCTATTTGCGGGCATCGCGCATCTCCTGCTCGAGCCCGATGGCTTGCTGCTCCAACTGCAACAAAGGGGCTATCAGATTGAAGCCATCCCGATTCGACTGGATGCAAAAAGCGCCCCCCGGCCTGCCCCCAGCGCAATTACCCCCTGAAACTGGCAGAATCCGACCGCATCGGATTCCCCGACTCTGCCTAGATTTGAAAAAAACGATTGTTATGGGAATGATGAAGGACTACCAAAACGTTGACGCTTATATCAGCGAACAGTCGCCGGAACTTCAAAAGCTCCTCAAACAGATGCGTGCCACGGTGCGCAAGGCGGCTCCCGGGGCGGAGGAGGCCATCAAATACGGAATGCCCACCCTGGTCTATGGCGGCAATCTCCTCCATTTTGCAGCCTGCAAGAATCATATCGGATTTTATCCCACACCCAGCGGAATCCAGAAGTTTGAAAGAGATCTCAAACCGTATAAAACTTCCAAAGGAGCCATCCAGTTTCCCTTAAATGAGCCCCTGCCGCTGGACCTTGTGGAACGCATCACGGTTTTCCGGGTGAAGGAAAACGAAGCCAAAGCAAAGGCGAAAGCAAAGGCAAAAGCCTGACCCCTGGCCCAACTTAGTTTTTCAGAATAATTGGATTTGGCTATTTTGACGCCCAAATGGAAAACACCCTTTGCCCCAACTGCCAGAATAGTTTCACCGGTTCATTTTGTAATGTGTGCGGACAGAAAACAACTCACCGTTACACCGTGTCACACGTATTTCATGAACTGGTGCATGTATTCACGCATGCCGACAAGGGGATTTTTGCGATGGCGCGGGATATCACCTACAAAGCGGGCATTATCGCCCTGGATTTTGTAGAAGGCCGGAGAAAGCGGCATTTCAACCTCTTCCAATACCTGCTGATTATTTTAGGTATTGCCACCTTCCTGATCAGCAAGACTGATTTTATGGAGAAAGCTGTTGATGCCATCAATAAAAGCTCGGCCACACCCCTCAGCGCCCCGGCACTCGAAGTGCAAGGCACCATAATGACCTTTCTCCGCAAATACTATAACCTGGTTCAGTTTATTACGATTCCGATTCTCGCGTTTTTCTCCTGGTTGTTTATCCGAAAAAATAAATACAACTACGCCGAGAATATTGTACTGCACTCCGCGATCACAGCCCAGTTGAATACCTTCTCAGCCGTTTTCACAACGCTGCTGATTTTGATTCCGGGCATCAACGAAACTGCCTATTCCATCTTTTTTGGACTCGTAACGCTTACTGCATTTGCGGCCGGCATCCATCAGTTCTATAAAATGAATTGGGCCAAATCTGCACTTTACTCAATACTGGTTTATTTCTGCGCCTATCTGGTGCAGATCATGACCATTGCGGTAATCGTTGTTTTTATGCTGATACGCCATAAAATGGCCGACAGCTAATCTCTTATTTTCCCGGTTTGAATGTTTCCTCCGGTATATCCTTATTGATGGTCACCTTATTCAACACCATATCGGCATACATATCCATTCCCAGCGGTATGGTCAGAGTCATGGGAACAGAAATCCCCTCCGGTAGTTTCTGATAATTTCCGTAGCCAGTGGTCATTTCCAGTTTCATACCGTTGAATTCCTGCTCATTGGTTGACTTCACCAGCAGGAAGCTTTGCGCATCAATAAAATAAGTTGTAACCTTTCCCCCCTTAAGTGTGAGTTTGAGTTTGTGCAGATCTTTTCCATCGGCATTTTCTTTCCCGAGGTATTCCAGGCTATGACCTTTCTCCTTGTAATCGACCAGGGCACCCTGAGCATCCAGTTCATCAACACCTTTTTTCACCGCATCCTCGGGCAATTCCTGAACCTCCGTTTGCCCCTGAACCGGCATATAAGTCCAGCCCGCCGTTGGCGTCAAAATCACAAAATTCTGCTGACCCATAATCATCAGGTCCTGACGGTTCCCCTTATTGTGCACAGATGTGGTGGTCACAGCGATATCCATTCCCTGTAAAGACATCACACCCTCGGTGATAATGGACTTCACTTTTCTCCAGTTTTCCTTCCCGCCGATTGCATCGATGTGTTTGTCGGCGATCTCATCGGCCGTTTGGGTGAAACCCGTAATTCCGCCCAGCAGGGCTGCAATCAGAAATGTAATTTTCAATGATTTCATGTGTAAAGTTTCATGGTTAGATATTTGTTCCCAAGTTAATTAAGCCTGAATCAAAAATGGCACCATATTTTATGAACGGAAAGCGTTTTTTCACCCTTTTTGGGTTCTTGGCTATATTGCGACACAATCCAGGGTTATGGAAAAAATCATCCAGGGCAATTTGGTGGATCTGTTTGCGAGATCCATCTACCATGCCGAACTGCATATTTCAGGTGATCGCATCCGTTCGATCCGCCGTCTCTCCGATATTCCGAATACCGCCGCGAATTTTATCTGTCCGGGCTTTGTAGATGCCCATGTTCATATCGAAAGCTCCCTGCTGGTGCCTTCGGCATTTGCCCAGCTGGCGGTAGCGCATGGAACCGTTGCCACCATTTCCGATCCGCATGAAATCGCCAATGTGTGCGGAGTGGAAGGCGTTGATTTTATGATCGCCAATGGCAAACAGGTGCCCTTCAAATTCCATTTCGGTGCGCCGAGCTGTGTGCCTGCCACCAGTTTTGAAACGGCCGGTGCCACCCTCGATGCCGAAGCGGTTCGCAAATTGCTCGAACGCGATGATATATTTTATCTCAGCGAAATGATGAACTTCCCCGGTGTGCTGCACGCCGATCCCGAAGTCATGGCCAAGATCGCTGCCGCCAAAGCACTGAACAAACCGGTGGACGGACATGCACCCGGATTGCGGGGCGATGCGGCGGCCACCTACGCTGCTGCCGGTATTCAGACCGATCACGAGTGCGTAAGTCACGACGAAGGCGCCGAAAAGATTGCGCTCGGAATGAAGATCCTGATCCGCGAGGGAAGTGCCGCCCGCAATTTCGATGCGCTGATCGAACTGCTTCGCAGCCATCCCGGTTCCATCATGTTCTGCAGCGATGATAAACATCCCGACAGCCTGGTGGAGGGATATATCAACCGGCTCTGTGCCCGTGCGGTGGCACTGGAAATTGATGTTTTTGACGTGCTTCGCGCCGCCTGTGTGCACCCTGTGCTGCATTACAACATGCAGGTCGGTTTGCTGCGGGAAGGTGATTTCGCAGATTTCGTCATCCTCAAAGACCTTGAACGCTTTGATGTGATTTCCACCTTTATAAACGGACAGGCTGTTTTTGCCGATGGCAAATCGATGATTCCCTCGGTGGATGTGGTGCCTATCAACCAGTTCAACTGCGAGCCTATTGATGAAGAGTCGCTGAAGGTATCGCCCCAACGCGCACTGCTGCCCGCGATCGAGTGCTACGATGGACAACTGATCACCGGTTCGGTTGCCGTAAAGCCGGGCGATCTTCAAAATCCCGATAACGATCTCCTTAAAATAGCCGTCATCAACCGCTATCATCCCGCTCCGGTGGCGACTGCCTATATCAAAGGTTTTGGGTTGAAAAAAGGGGCGATCGCCTCCTCCGTGGCGCACGATTCCCACAATATCATCGCCGTGGGCGCGGATGATACCTCCATCGTCCGGGCCGTGAATTTGGTTATCCGCGACAAGGGCGGACTCAGTTGCGTGGATGGCAATACCTCGATGGTGCTGCCCCTGCCCGTAGCCGGACTCATGAGTGCCGACGATGGTCAAAAAGTCGCCGATGCCTATACCGCGATCGACCGGATGGCCAAATCCCTCGGCAGTCCGCTCAACGCCCCCTTCATGACCCTGTCCTTCATGGCCCTGCTGGTGATCCCTGCCGTGAAACTCTCCGACCGCGGTCTCTTCGACGGCCAGAACTTCCGTTTCTTCTAACACCCGTCGGGTACCCGACGGGTAGGGTTTTCTGAAATGCCGGGTGTTTACACCCAATTTCACCCTGTTTGAACGATTCAACATGAAGGGTGCTACCCGTTTTTTCCCGGTCCGTACCCGACGGGTGCCCGACGGGTGGGGTTTACCGACGGAAAGGCGGCGTTTACCGAGAAAGGGGAAGGAATCGCTGGAAAGCACTTGTCGCCGGGGCGGGGGGACCTTAGTTTTACAT
>DATCJQ010000492.1:0-2204 GCA_036562745.1 Flavihumibacter sp. | reverse complement strand
CCATAATCCCGATTGCGAACAGGTTTTCCGCGCAGGAGCCCCGGCCATACTTTCTCCCCGCAATGGTGCCGAGTACCTGCTGGAAAGAAAAAATCCCGAACCACTCATGCTGCAGTGTCAGGCGGCAACAGATGTGGTTCGGGTGCATTGGTATATTAACGATCGCTATTACAAATCGGCGGCCGCAACGGAGCGGATATTCTTCATACCCGAATCAGGACCGGTGAAAATTTCCTGCACCGACGACAAAGGCAGAAATCGCACGATCCGCATCAATGTCGCTTATTTCGGGCAGTAACCAATAATTTTAATCCTTTGGATTGGCCGCTTTCGGGAATGCCGGCGCTTTTATTTCCTGCGGCGGATTAGCATTCAATGACTTCAGCAATTCCTGCACGGCGCGCTCCAATTGCGGATCGCGGCCGGCCTGCAGTGATTTGGCATCCTGCCGCACTTCAATATCGGGTGCCACGCCTTCGTTTTCGGCTATCCATTTCCGGTTGATCGGATCAAAGACCGCGTTATCGGGGGCCGTGATCCGCCCACCATCTACCATCAGGTAATGAGTGGATGATTTAACCAGTCCACCCCAGGTACGTGTACCGATCAGGGGCCCGGCTTTCTGCTGGCGGAATACCCAGGGGAAGAAATCACCACCCGATCCGGAAAGCTCGTTAATCAGGAGGACTTTGGGTCCCAGAATACCGGCCGGCAGTTTCATCGGTTTGCCGTTGGGCACTTCGTTGGTTAGTGCGGCACGCAGACTACGGGTCATAAGGTCCACCATATAATCGTCGAGCAGTCCGCCGCCATTGAAACGTTCATCAATAACCGCTCCCAGTTTATTTTGCTGGGCAAAATAATAACGATTAAAGCTCACAAAGCCTCCACCTCCCGTATTGGGGACCCACACATAAGCCAGCTTACCGCCGGAGAGGCTATCCACCATCCTGCGATTATCCTCCACCCAGGCGCGTTGGCGCAGGGCTGATTCCTGACGGATGGGCTTCACCACTTCTTTCCAGGCCCCCTCGAAGGAAGGTTTCTTATTCAGATGGAGGGTCGTTTGTACATCTGCCGTGCCATCCAGCAATTTATAAGGATCATCGGCACTGGTGAGTTCGCGTCCGTTGATACCGACGATATAATCGCCCACGGCGGCTTTGATACCAGGACGATCCAGCGGACTCGACAAACCCGGGTTCCAGCTTTCCGTATTAAAGATCCGCGCGATTTTCCAGCGACCGTTTTCAGCCACCAGATCAGCACCGAGTGTGCCTACAGAAGGTGCATCCACCGCGGGGAGATCCCCACCCGATACGAAACTATGTCCCACACTCAATTCACCATTCACCTGGTCGAGAATATAATTCAGATCATCACGATGTTTAACAAAGGGAATCAACGGCGCATAGCGTTCATACACTTCCTTCCAGTTTCTGCCATGCAGATTGGGATCATAAAAATAATCGCGCTCATAACGCCAGGTTTCCTCGAAAATCTGTTTCCATTCCTGGCTGCGATCCACGCGCATACGCAAATTGGTATTCACATTTTTCGCATCCGATCCAACCGGACCGGTTGTGCTGATCATCTTCCAGGCACCCATTACCTGGGCCAGCATTTTCTTTCCGTCCTCCGAAATCTTCAGACGATTTACCCCGGCCAGGAATTCCCTGGCCTCATTGGCTTCGAGATTGTATTTGTGAAGCACCGGCGGTTTGTTCGGTACAAATTCCCAAACAAAGGCAGTACCTGCGGGACCGGATGCAATCAATCCGTAATTCCGTTTGGGAATGGAAAGTGGCATAATGCGACGTTCGATGCCCTCGAAATCAATCAGCACCATTTTGCTGCTGTCCACTGCAAGCTTCTTATCGCCAACCTTGCCGGCATCCTTGGTATCTGCCTTTGGAGCCTCTGCGTTATCTTTTTTGACTTCCGATTCTTCGTCGCTCACCGGTTTAAAGGGTGAGTCATCGGAACTACGGAGATTGATCACCCATGCTTCGTACTCGGGACGCGCATTCTGCGAACTTGTATTTGCCCATCCGCTTCCCAGCGCCAGTTCGGTACTGGCGAGGAAATAGAGATGACGATTATCGCGATCCCATGCCGGAGAAAAAGCATCGGCAAAGGAGTTGGTGATGGCCTGCGATTTTTGGGTTTTCACATTCCATACCCAGATCGTGCGGAACATATTC
>DATCJQ010000490.1:0-5919 GCA_036562745.1 Flavihumibacter sp. | reverse complement strand
GAGAAGGTCCGCTTCAGCGCTTTTTCAATTACCGCTTTATGGTTCTCCTCGGTGTTGGCAGCACGGGCAGCAGTAGCGAAGCCCACACCATCACCAAAGTCTTTCAGCTGACGAACCCCGATATTGGAGGTCATAATGATCAGACTGTTTTTGAAATCAACCTTACGTCCGAGTCCATCGGTCAACTGACCATCATCCAGCACCTGCAGCAGGATATTGTAAATATCGGGGTGAGCTTTTTCGATCTCGTCCAGCAGGATCACCGAATAGGGTTTGCGACGAACTTTTTCTGTAAGCTGACCTCCTTCTTCATAACCAACATAACCCGGAGGTGCACCGATCAGCCGGCTGATGGTGAATTTCTCCATGTATTCACTCATGTCAATGCGGATCAGCGCATCTTCACTGTCGAACATATAACGAGCCAGCGAGCGGGCCAACTCGGTTTTACCAACGCCGGTCGGACCGAGGAAGATAAATGTACCCACGGGTTTCTTGGGATCCTTCAATCCCACCCGGTTACGCTGGATGGCTTTCACCACTTTCTGAATGGCTTCATCCTGACCAATCACCATGCCGCGCATATCGTCTGCCATTTTCTTCAGTTTCTCGCTTTCGGCCTGTACCATGCGTTTAACAGGGATACCGGTCATCATGCTAACCACTTCGGCAATATCTTCTTCGGTTATAGGATACCGTTTGTGTTTGCTTTCTTCCTCCCATTGTGCTTTCGCTTTTTCGAGGTCTTCCTGCAAACGTTTTTCGGTATCACGGAGTGAAGCAGCTTCTTCGAATTTCTGACTCTTCACCACCCGGTTCTTCTCGTTCTTCACTTCTTCGATCTTTCTCTCCAGTTCGAGAATTTCGTCGGGTACATTGATATTCTTCAGGTGTACACGGGCACCCACTTCATCCAGTACGTCGATGGCTTTGTCGGGAAGCAGGCGATCGGTCATATAACGATCACTCAGCTTAACGCAGGCATCAATCGCATCGTCGGAGTAATTCACGTTGTGATACTCTTCGTATTTGGATTTGATATTGTTCAGAATCATGATGGTTTCGTCCACGCTGGGCGGATCTACCATTACTTTCTGGAAGCGACGATCCAGTGCACCATCCTTCTCGATATACATGCGGTATTCATCGAGCGTAGAGGCACCGATACATTGCAATTCACCTCTTGCCAGGGCAGGCTTGAAGATATTGGATGCATCCAGTGATCCGCTGGCACCACCGGCACCAACGATGGTATGAATCTCGTCGATAAAGAGAATCACATCACGGTTTTTCTCCAGCTCATTCATGATGGCTTTCATACGCTCTTCAAACTGTCCGCGATATTTTGTTCCGGCTACAAGTGCAGCCAGATCCAGTGAAATCACGCGTTTGTCGAAGAGAACACGGGATACTTTCCGTTGAACGATCCGAAGAGCCAGCCCTTCCACGATCGCTGTTTTACCCACACCGGGTTCACCGATCAGGATGGGGTTATTCTTTTTACGACGACTCAGAATTTGTGATACACGTTCGATTTCATCCTCACGGCCTACGATAGGATCCAGTGATCCGGATTCGGCCAAACGGGTGATATCGCGTCCGAAATTATCCAACACCGGCGTTTTACTTTTGGTAGCGCCACTCTGTTTGGATTTCTGCTGCGTGTATTTTTTTTCTTCGTCGAAATCGTCATCATTCTCATCGGGATATTCGCTGCGCACATCATTGCTTTTCACCACACCGAGTTCATTGCGGAATAAATCATAATCCACATCGAACTGATTCAGTATTTGTGTAGCGATATTCTCCTTGTTCTTCAGAATGGAAAGCATGAGGTGCTCCGTTTCCACCGTCGGACTCTTCAGCGCTTTGGCCTCGAGCACAGTTACACGAATAACCTTCTCAGCCTGTTTGGTCAGCGGCAGGCTGTTAATATTGGCAATGTTTTTTCCTGTTTTATCTTTCACGGCCAATTCAACTTCCTTGCGCAGCTCATACAGGTCCACATTAAAACTCTTCAGTATACGGACAGCGGTGTTGTCACCTTCTCTTATCAGTCCAAGCAGCAAGTGCTCCGTACCGATAAAATCATTACCCAACCTCAACGCCTCCTCCCTGCTGAACGAGATGATCTCTTTTACCTGGGCTGAAAAATTGTTGTCCATTTTATAAGTAGTTGTGTGTTATACAATAATAACGAATATTTTTGAGTTTAAGTTTGCCTGGCCCATACCCAAAAACCCGTTAAAAATCCATTTTAAATAGTAAACAGTTATGCAGGTCAAAATTGATACCAAGGAAAAATTTCATGTCATTACGATCCTGGATCGCCAATTGACTGCTAATATGACAGCAGAATTGGAAAACGGTTTAACGGGTTACCTGCAAAATGACGTTAAGAACCTGGTGCTGAAGATGGGCGCCGTGGAATCGGTGGACCTGCAGGCCGCCGAGACGCTGATCAAGATACAGCAAAATTTCTATGAGAATAACGCATCCTTTGTGGTTTGCGAGCTGCAGCCCGCCGTGGAAAAGTTTCTCGAGAAGGAGGAACTGCTGGAAGTGGTGAACGCCACCCCCACTGAATCCGAGGCATGGGATATTGTACAGATGGAGGAAATCGAACGGGAACTGATGGACGATGATGACCCCTTATTTACCAATGACTAAGCTATGATGGCCGTTACCATATTGGGCAATAATTCCGCCCTGCCTGCATTTGACCGACACCCGACTTCCCAGGTGCTGACCCTCGATGAGCATCTCTTCCTGATCGACTGCGGCGAGGGAACCCAGATGCAAATGGCCAAGTACAAGATAAGAAGAAGCAAAATCCAACATATTTTCATCTCCCACCTGCATGGCGATCATTATTTTGGACTGATCGGACTGCTAACCAGCATGGGACTGCTGGGACGGGAGCTGGACCTGCATCTCTACGCCCCGGCGGAGTTGCTGCCCATTATTGATATGCAGCTCCGGGTGGCCGATACGGCTCTTCCCTACCAACTGCATTTCCATCCCCTGGCCGACGGCATTCTGGTGGAAACCGACAAGTTCCGGGTTCGGGCCTTTTCCACCAGCCACCGTATCCCCTGCTGGGGCTTCCGCTTTGATCAGGTGAAAGCGCCGCGTCGGCTGAATCCCGAGAAAGCCGTGCGCGAGGGTATTCCTGCAGCTTTCTACGATCGGCTGAAATGGGGGGAAGATTATCGCACCAAAACGGGCCGGATTATCAAAAACGAGGAAGTGACAGATCCGGCACCTCCGCCCCGCTCTTATGCCTATTCGGCAGATACGGTTTACGATGAATCCCTCATTGAGCATGTGAAAGGGGTGAATCTCCTGTACCACGAAACCACCTACCTGAAGGATCTGGCTGACCGGGCTGCCAAGCGGTTCCATTGCACCACTCACCAGGCGGCCACCATCGCCCTCAAAGCCGGTGTAAAAAGTCTGCTCATCGGGCATTTCAGCTCCAAATACGAGAAACTGAACCAGTTTGAAGAGGAAGCGCGGGAAGTGTTTCCGAACAGCTACCTGGCCCTGGAAGGAACCAGCTACCGGATTCTTTAATTCATATCCTAAGGTTTTTTCAACCAGTTCAGGAACCGCGGCATTTCAAGTCGCCAGGCCATTTCGTTGTGTTCCCCAATCGGTGAGATTCTTTTCTCAATTTGTGCCGGCGGTACCACTGTTTGCAGGCTGCTGATCACCTTTTCCATATCCAACACCATGGTCTGCGATTCGCGGGCTCCGGCATAAAAATAATACTGTTGCCGGCCGTGCCTGCGGCGGTTCAGGGCCTGTGCGGCGTGCGTGTCCGGTCCGGGCTGAATCCAGAACGAAGGTGAAAAAACGCCGATTTGCCCGAATGAGGAAGGATACCATACACCGGCATAGAAAGATATCAGTCCGCCCATAGAAGAGCCCGCAATGGCCGTATAACGCGCTTTTTTCAGCGTGCGGTAATGTCGGTCGACATAGGGCTTGAGTTCCTTTACCAGAAATTCCAGATAGGCAGCCCCCTCCCCTTTTCCGAAACGTTCATTGTCGAAGGGATTGTATTCATTCATTCTCCGATCGCCCCCATTGTCCACCGCCACCACGATATAAGGCACTCGCTGCTCATCGAGCATTTCATCCACACCCCATTCTCCCATAAAGGAGGTACGGTTGTCGAAGAGATTTTGTCCGTCGTGCATGTACAACACCGGATAACGACGATTGCTGTTGTTATAGTCGGCGGGAAGATAGATGCAGATACGCCTTTCCCGACCCAGACTTTTCATCGGGAAAGACGTATCCATAATTTGCACCTGGGGAGAAGCCGTGGACCATTGGGACCGGGTCTCCAATTGCAGAAAAATGATTGCAAGTACCAGGAGCAGTTTATGCATCTTAAGCAACTTATTTCACTCCGAGTTTTTTCAGGTAGACGCCCACTTTCTGTTGGAGCCCCTCGCTCAGTGGTACCATCGGCAGCCGGAGTGTATTGGAAATGAGTCCGAGTTCAGCCAAAAATGCTTTCACGCCAGCGGGATTGTTTTCTGCAAAAAGCAGATGATAGGCTTCCAGCAGCTCGTCGTTAATGGATTTTGCTTTGGCGAAATCGAATGCCAGTCCGGCGTTCACCATCTCGGTAAACTGTTTGGGAAGGCAGTTGGCGATTACGCTGATCACGCCATCCATCCCGAGCGCCAGCTGGGGCAACACCAGGTCGTCATCACCGCTTACGATCAGAAAATCCTGGGGACGATCCTTCAGCATATGCATACACTGCACGAGGTTGTTGGCCGCCTCTTTAATTCCCGCGATATTGGGCACTTCATGCGCCAGACGCAGCGTGGTGGATGCTTCCATATTGCGACCGGTACGTCCCGGTACATTGTACAGGATAATCGGCTTGGGCGATGCGGCCGCGAGTGTTTTATAATGCTGGAAGATTCCTTCCTGTGAGGGTTTATTGTAATAAGGACATGCACTCAGAACAGCCACTGCCTTATCGAGGGGCATGGATTCGAGATCCTTCACCAGTTCCATGGTATTGTTACCGCCCACGCCCACCACGATGGGTGCACGACCAGCCACTTTATCGTAGGTAAAGTGAACGATTTCCTTTTTCTCCTCCTTGCTCAGGGTGGGCGTTTCGCCGGTTGTACCCAGGCTTACGATGTAATCAACTCCGTTATTGAGCTGATAATTGATCAGATTTTCGAGCGCTGCATAATCCACCTCACCGGTGGTTGTAAAAGGAGTAACAATTGCAACACCGGTACCTCGAAGCGTTTGTCTCAGTGACATAAAAAAACAAAAAATTAAAAGGTATAAAAATTGATTTCAGGTTGTTGCACCGAGTCTGCCTATGCCGGCAGTTCATCATAGAATCCCATTTTGGAAAACTTCTCGATGCGTTGGCGGACCCGCTCTTCTGCGGGAACCTGTTTCAATTCTCTGAGTGTGCTTACCAGTGTTTGTTTGAGGTTGTTGGCTGCTTCATCATAATCCCAATGAGCACCGCCCAGGGGTTCGGGAATGATGCCGTCAACCAGTCCGAAAGATTTCATGTGTTCGGCTGTAAGTTTCAGCTCTTCGGCGGCTTTTTCTTTTTGTGCCCAGCTTCTCCAAAGGATGGAAGAACAGTTTTCGGGCGAGATTACCGTGTACCAGGAATTCTGCAGCATGAAAACGCGATCGCCCACGCCGATTCCGAGCGCACCGCCGGATGCTCCTTCCCCGATAATCACACAGATGACCGGAACTTTCAGGCGCATCATTTCATAAATATTCCGGGCGATGGCCTCCCCCTGTCCGCGTTCTTCCGCTTCCAGTCCGGGATAGGCACCCGGTGTATCAATCAGGGTAACGATGGGCTTATTGAATTTTTCGGCCAGTCGCATCAGGCGCAGGGCCTTGCGG
>DATCJQ010000489.1:0-5820 GCA_036562745.1 Flavihumibacter sp. | reverse complement strand
GTACTGGGATTGCGATCCCTCTTCTTCCTGCTTAAAGGTGCGGTGAATAAATTCTCTTATCTGCAACAGGGTATTGCGGTGGTGCTGATATTTATTGGTGCGAAAATGCTGGCCGAAATCTTCCACGTTAAGGTACCTGTGTATGTTTCGCTGCTGGTGATAGTTTGTTGTATCGGCGCTTCGATCGCGTACTCGATGATCGTGGCCAATAAAAAAGCGCTGCAGAATGAAAAAACTGCAGATGATAAACCTCAGTAAGCAATGTATACAATTGGCGATATCGCGGCAATGGTGCAGGCCCAATGGTTGCAGAAGGGAAAGCAGGGGCCGGTATCACAATTGCTGAACGATAGCAGGAAACTCCTGTTTCCCGAGACCACCGTTTTTTTTGCACTCGTAACAGAAAACCGGAACGGACATCAGTATATTCCTTCCCTTTACCAGCAGGGCGTTCGATTTTTTGTGGTGAGTGAACCGGTGAACCTGGACCAGATTCCGGAAGCATCCGTTCTTCGCGTAAACGATACCGTTAGCGCATTGCAGCAACTTGCGGCAGCACATCGCCGGCGTTTTGACTATCCCGTTATCGGGATCACGGGCAGCAACGGCAAAACCACCGTGAAGGAATGGTTGAACCAGTTGCTGGAACCCGAACACCGCATTGTGAGGAGTCCGCGCAGCTACAACTCTCAAATCGGAGTACCGCTCAGCGTGTGGTTGCTGCGCTCCGATCATCAGCTCGCCATCATCGAGGCGGGTATATCTCAAACCGGTGAGATGGATAAACTCGGCGCGATCATTCGTCCCGATATCGGCATCTTCACCAATCTCGGTGCCGCCCATAGCGAGGGGTTCTCCTCCATGGAAGAAAAGCTGGCCGAGAAATGGAAACTCTTTGCACAAAGCCGGATCATCCTGACACATTACCAGGAAGACTGGATCAATCAATATGTCGATACCCATCTTCAACCGGGGCAGCAGGTGCTTCGCTGGGGAAAATCGCCCGATGCAGCCCTGCAGATACTGGAGCAGGAAAGCAGCGAAAACGAAACCCGTATGCTACTGCGATACCAGGGATCCGAATTTCGGTTAAGCATCCCCTTTAGTAATGAAGCGGCGGTGGAGAACGTGCTCACCTGTCTGCTGGCAGCGCTGGTAGTGAAAAAGGATTCGGATTCGCTGCAGGATTATATCAGCCGCCTGCAGGAACGCATCCAACAGCTGCAGGGTATCTCGATGCGACTGGAACTGAAGGATGGTATCAATCAGTGTTCAATAATCAACGACAGTTATTCGGCAGATCTGAGTTCGCTGGTAATTGCCCTGGATTTTCTGGCGCAGCAGCAGCAGCATAGCAAAAAGACCGTGATCCTCTCCGACATACCGGAAAGCGGCTGGACGCAGGAAGCTTTATACGATCGCATCGCCGGTTTACTGCAGCATCATGGGGTGAGCCGATTGATTGGGGTGGGTACCAATATAAGCGCCCGGCAGGCGGTATTTCAGCAAAACGGAATAAAGGAAGTGCAGTGTTTCGCCGAAACAGATCTGCTTTTGCAGCACTGGGAATCGCTGAATTTCCGGGAAGAAACCATTCTGATCAAAGGTGCCCGTCGATTTGCCTTCGAACGGATTTCCGCCCAGCTCGAAAAGCAGGTACACCAAACCGTTATGGAGGTGAACCTCAACGCCATGCTGAACAATCTGAAATGGTATCAGCAAAAACTTCGAAAGGGCACCAAACTGATGGCCATGGTGAAAGCATTTTCCTATGGCAGCGGCAGTTTCGAAATTGCCAATCTGCTGCAGTTTCACGGCGTGGATTATCTCACTGTGGCCTATACCGATGAGGGCGTGGCGCTTCGTCGTGCGGGCATTCATCTTCCCATTATGGTGATGAATGTGGCGCCGACCGGATTCGATGCACTGGTGGAACATCACCTCGAACCGGTTCTTTATAGCGCGTCGCTGTTTCAATCCTTTGATGCCTATATCCGGAGAGAAGGCATCCCTCAATATCCCGTGCACCTCGAACTGGAAACCGGCATGCATCGACTCGGATTTGCCGAATCGGAACTGCCCTTGCTGCTGGAACTGGTGCGGCATACCCCCTGCAAGGTACAGTCGGTGTTCAGTCATTTTGTTGCCAGTGAGGACCCCGCGCAGGATGCATTTACGCGCCTCCAAGCCGAACGCTTTATCAGAATGACCGCCGCATTGCAGGATCAAATTCCCTACCGCTTCCTGCGACATATTGAAAATACCTCGGGTATCAATCGCCATCCCGACTGGCAATTTGATATGGTGCGACTGGGCATCGGTTTATATGGAATCGATACATCCATGGAATCGGAATCGCCGCTGGAGGAAGTGTCCACCCTGATAACGACCATCGCGCAGATCAAGCAGGTGGATGAGGGGGAAACCGTGGGCTATAACCGCCGCGGAGTGATGAAACGGAAGGGAACCACCGCCACGATCCGCATTGGTTACGCCGATGGGTATCCGAGATCGCTGGGGAACGGCGCGGGGCATCTGCTTGTAAAAGGGAAACTGGTGCCTACCATCGGGTCCATCTGCATGGATATGACTATGATCGATATCACCGATGTGCCGGAATGCCGGGAAGGCGACCCCGTTATTGTATTTGGAAAGGGACTGTCTGTATCGCAGGTGGCTGCCTGGGCGGGAACCATTCCCTATGAAATCCTGACCGGGATTTCACAACGTGTTAAAAGAATATATTACCAGGAATAAAACAAAGTCAACGGTTATCTTTGTTGTTTTACTAAACTGATTATGTCGAAAGCCAGGAACCTGATTATACTGATCCTTCTGATTTTAGTGGCTGACCAGGCACTGAAGATCTGGGTAAAAACCAATATGCCCCTGAGTTATCATTGGGATGCCAGTCACCAGCCCTTAACACCCTACGATCGCGGTATCCGCCTTTTTGGCGAGAATGCAGAGTGGGCCCAACTCTATTTCGTTGAGAATGAAGGCATGGCATGGGGCTGGAAATTCGGCGGCGATTTCGGTAAAATTGCGTTAACCCTATTCCGCGTGATTGCGGTGATATTTGGGGTATGGTATATTCGTAGTATATTGAAAAAGCCGCATCACCCCGGATTTATTGTGTGCGTTGGACTCATATTTGCCGGTGCGGCCGGAAACCTGATCGACAGCCTGTTTTACGGAATGATATTCGAACAAAGTACCTATACCCATGTGGCGAAAATGTTCCCGGAACAGGGCTATGCCGGCTTTTTGCACGGAAAAGTGGTGGATATGTTTTATTTCCCGATCATCCGCACAACCTGGCCCGACTGGATGCCGTTTGTAGGAGGAGAGGACTTCGAGTTTTTCAGTCCGGTTTTTAACCTGGCCGATGCTTCGATTTCCGTGGGGGTGATCGCCCTGCTGCTTTTCCAGAACCGATTCATGGGGAAACCAGAAAAACCGAAAAATCAACCTATTGAAACCAGCACCCGCGTTAACGACGACGTTCAGGTGTCATAAAGAAAACTACTATGAAAAAGGGTTTATTATTTCTGACGCTGGCGATGGCCATCCTGTTTACGGCCTGTTCCAAGGAGAAGAGCGTCGAAATGTCTGATAAGAATGATGCCGAGAACTCCTGGCAGTTTTCGCTGGGCGGCACAGAATATAAAGGACTAATCGATACTGCCTATCTTGAAAATTTTGCCAATATTGAATACATGCGGATCGAGGGGTACACCCTCGATGGAACCGGCCAGTTTTTCCTGGGATTTGGCGGACTGAGTCTGACGGTGGGTGATTATTATTCCCCGATCGCAGATATCGTTTATGCGCAGGACAATGCCTTAATGATTGTGGCACCGGTACTGGATCCCACTTTTAAAATCGTGGTAACTGAACTGACAGATACCAAGGTAGCGGGAACTTTCTCCGGAACCGTAACATTCTCCGAAACCGGCGATCCGGTGAATGTCACCAACGGACGCTTCTCCGCACGCCGTTAACAGGCGCAGATTTCCCCGGACATCTCCTTAGATAAAAAAATAGTCCCTCCCAAAAAGGAGGGACGTTAAACCCTATATTCGAAATTGACAACATTTCCTTTTAACCAAGCCTCTTGGTTTTTCAGCGGATATTGGTCGTCAAATCAATATGAGGGAACGGACCAAAACAGAGTCTCTATTTAATTTACCTTAGTACTTACTACTTTATCAGAGCCGATTTGATACCAAAACGGTCACTATCATTCTATTATTGTGGAGAGTGGGTAGTTTCGGCACCAAATCGCTCTGGTTTTCGACGAATGGATTCATTGATCCGATAATCAGATTTTACCAACCATGCTGGAGGGAACCACCCACTGGTCGAACTCTTCCGCAGTGAGATATCCCAGTTTCACCGCCATTTCTTTCAGGGTGCTGCCTTCTTTATGGGCTTTCTGGGCAATTTCAGCTGCCTTATAGTAACCGATCCTGGTATTGAGGGCTGTTACCAGCATCAGGGAGTTATCCACGTGTTTCTTGATATTGGCTTCGATGGGCTCGATACCAACGGCGCATTTGTCGTTGAAGCTCACGCATCCGTCGCCAATCAGGCGGGCACTGTGCAGGAAATTATAGATCATCATCGGCTTGAACACATTCAGCTCAAAATGACCGGTGGCACCGCCCACGTTGATGGCCACATCATTACCCAGTACCTGGGCGGCAATCATGGTGAGCGCCTCACACTGGGTGGGGTTTACCTTGCCGGGCATGATGGAGGATCCGGGTTCGTTATCGGGAATATAGAGCTCGCCGATACCGGAACGGGGACCGCTGGACAGCATACGGATATCGTTTGCGATCTTCATCAGGCTAACAGCCACGGTTTTGAGGGCGCCATGTGCTTCCACGATGGCATCGTGCGCAGCCAGGGCTTCGAATTTGTTTTCAGCAGTAACGAAGGGCAGTCCGGTTAATTTGGCAATATGGGCGGCCACATTTTCAGCGTAGTTGGGCGGAGTATTGATGCCGGTTCCCACCGCTGTTCCGCCCAGGGCCAGTTCAGCCAGGTGAGCCAGGGTGTTCCGGATGGCACGCAACCCATGATCTAACTGTGATACATAACCGCTGAACTCCTGTCCAACAGTGAGCGGAGTCGCATCCATAAAATGCGTACGTCCGATTTTAACCACATGCATATACTCCTTGCTCTTGGCAGCCAGGGTATCGCGCAGTTTTTCAATACCGGGGATGGTTACTTCCACCAGGATTTTATAAGCAGCGATATGCATGGCAGTGGGGAAGGTATCGTTGGACGACTGTGATTTGTTTACGTCGTCATTGGGATGCAGGAATTTTTCCTTGTCGGTCAGTTGTCCGCCATTGAGCACATGTCCACGGTAGGCAATCACCTCATTCACGTTCATATTGCTCTGGGTACCGGAACCGGTTTGCCATACCACGAGGGGGAAGTATTGATCCAGTTTGCCTTCCAGGATTTCGTCGCAAACCTTACCGATCAGGTCGCATTTCTCCTTGGGCAATACCCCTGCCTCGAAGTTGGTGATGGCAGCGGCTTTCTTCAGATAGGCAAACGCACGGATGATTTCCCGCGGCATTTTATTGATATCCTGCGCAATTTTAAAGTTGTCGATACTGCGCTGTGTTTGGGCACCATAAAATGCATCTGCGGGCACTTTCACTTCACCCATCGTATCTTTTTCGATTCTAAAGTCCATGGCGATAGTTTTTAGTTGCCCGCAAAGTTAACGGCACCTGCCTATTTAGCTTTGAAAACCGGGGCTCTTTTTTCGAGAAAGGCCCGGGCCCCTTCTTT
>DATCJQ010000488.1:0-3024 GCA_036562745.1 Flavihumibacter sp. | reverse complement strand
GAATATACCGTGCTGGCTTCCGTTACCGGTGCGAGCCGGAATAGTATCGGTGGCGCACTCTGGCTCGGGGGAGAAGCATAGTATTCTATATACCGGATTCTATATGCCGAGTTTCAATTTTAATTTCTGATACCCCGATTTGCTCACGGGCAATTGTTTTTTGTTTTTGAGTATCACCGTATAACTTTCTTTTTCCATGGGGAATAACTGGGCGATCTCTTTCAGATTCACCAGATAGGAACGATGTATGCGCACAAACTGCTGCTCGGGCAGCTGTTGTTCCATCGCGGCCATGGTTTTGTTTTTGAGCCATTGTCCCTCTGCCGTAACAATTCTTACGTAATCGTCGGCTGCTTCAATATAAAGTACCTGCTCCACCGGGATGATTCGGATCGCCGACTGGTCTTTTATCACGATGCGATCCTGTTGTTGCGGTGAGCGGCTCGCGGTTTCCAGTAATGAACTGCGATCTTCCGTGGGTTGCTGCAGGAGGAATTTCTGCACCGCCTTTTGAAATCTCTCCTGGCTGAAGGGCTTGAGCAGATAGTCGATAGCGTGCTGGTCAAATGCCTTCATGGCATATTCATCAAAAGCCGTGGTGAAGATCACACCGGGTTGTTTGTCGAGCAGTTCCAGCATCTCGAATCCGTTGATCTTTGGCATCTGTATGTCGAGGAAAATCAGATCGGGATCGGTTTGCTGAATGGCTTTGAGACCGCTGAACCCGTCGTGGCATACCGCTTCCACCCGGAACTGCGGAAAGCTGCTCAGGTATTCCTGCACAAGCATACAGGCCAGGGGCTCATCGTCAATGATTACTACTTTCAGCATAAACTTGGGGTATCGTTACAATGGTACTGAATATATGGTTGTCTTGTTTCACCTGTACGAGGTCGGAGCGGCCGAACAAGAGGTAAAGTCTTCGTTGTACCGAGCTTAATCCAAATCCGGTTCCCGCTTTTCGCGACGGGGTGTCGGGGTCGTAAGGGTTACTAACGGTTATGAATAGGTGCTTATTTTCATAGCGGGCCTTTATCTGTATCGGCACTTCGCCGGCAGTTTCGTATAAGCCGAATTTGATGGCATTTTCAACAAGGGGTTGCAAAAGCAGCGGCGGGATTTTTGCGCTGTAGGTATCCTCATCCACCTCGATGGAAATCTGCAAACGGTGACCAAATCTCAGGCGTTCGATTTGCAGATAGCGGTTGATCTGGTCGATTTCTTCCTGCAGATCCACCAGGCGGTTTTCTTTCTGCTGGATCGTGCCGCGCAGGAAGGAGGCCAGCTGTTCGATCATATTCCGCGCTTCCTGCGGGCGCACGCCGATCAGTGCATTGATGGAGTTCAGACTGTTGAAAAGGAAATGTGGTTGCAGCTGCTGGCGAAGCTTGAAGAGTTCCGCTTCCACGGCCAATTGCTGAATTTCATTCCGATGTTTCTTTTCCGCCTCCTCGCGTTCGAGCAGGTTGAAGAGCAGGATCACCACATGGATGGCCGAGATGCAAAGTACCGAAAACCCGATCCGGATCTGCATGGTGGAATGCAGCATTTCAGTATAAAGCGGGTTATCGCGGATCATCGATTTGAGCACCAGTTGTCCGAATACTGGTAACAGTATCGCATATACGATAACAATGCCCATGCTCACCCAGAATCCGAAAGGAGTGGGAATATAATATCTGAAAATTCGGTTAAGCGTAACCGTTGAAAATGCCAGCAAAAACACCGATACGAGCGAGTCGGTCAGACTTTCGGCCAGACTGTAGCCGTTAGTCAGCAGTGCGAAGAAGTTGATCTGCCATACCAGGTAGATAAACACTCCGCATAGAATTTTGAGGCTGTTTTTATGGAAGGGAATAGCTGGCATGTTCAGGGTTGCGTTGAAGTTGGATGGATCGGTCTTTTACGTAGTTACGATATCCTTCAGGGTAAGCGATCTCTCTGTGTGCCTGGTAAAGTTCCGCGCCGTGTGCCATGGGATGCAGCGTCAGCAGTTCGGTTACGCCCAGGAATTTCCATTCCACCCGCAGACAGCCGTCTTGCTGCAGTACATGAGCCTCATTCTGTCCGATCTCATACGCTGCTTCGATCGCTTGTCTGCAGTTTTCTGATTCCAGCAACCGGATCTGCTCTTCGAATTGCGGCGTGTGCGCTCCGTCGCCACAGATAATCTCATAACAAAGTTTGGCCAGATAGTATGACATAAGATGAGGTTGAATGGATTAGACAGGTTTAAATACAGTTAGACAGGATGCCAATTATACCGTCGTGATTTCGATGCCTCCGAACACGGCGTTCGCTTCTAGGTAGAGGATCTTATCGGAATAGATGCTGTGTTGCGGACGTTTATCCTGCACGCCGCCGAGTACCGCCGAGTTCTCCATCTTGAGCTGCCAGTGCGATGGTACCACCAGCTTGATGCTCCCGAATATCGCATTCAGTTCGAGCCGGGGCGGCACTTGGAAATCGGCCTGCAGCAGATTGATTTCGCTGGATCCGAAAACCACCGATGCTTCACCGCCCTGGAAGTTTTGTGTGTTCACCACCTTACGGCTCGATGCGAATACGTGCGACTCGTCGAGACGGTCGGTATTGATATTACTGTACGATGTGTATCCGCTCTCATCGGAATTGCCCTCCGTATCAGGACCGGTGGCACCGGCCTTGCCGGGATAGGCCCCGCGTCGGTGCGATCCCCAGTTATGACAACCTCCACGCGGACGGAAAATCAGGAACAACCCGGCCAGCACCAGCATGAAGGGCCAGAAATATTCGCGGGGAAAGAATTCCGGAAAGATATCTTCCATGAGGAAAAACAGTCCGATTAACAGCGGCCAGATCCACCCACCGCCCCGGAACCGATGTTTGGCGCCCACCACCACACCTACAACGATCAGGATCATGGGCCAGGTGAAAATCCATCGCGGCACCCAGTAACCGCTTTTACTGGCGAACAGGAGTCCGCCTGCCAGCAGGAGAATTACTCCTAAAACATAGCCCGAATTGTTGTCGGGTCCATTATGC
>DATCJQ010000486.1:0-7915 GCA_036562745.1 Flavihumibacter sp. | reverse complement strand
GTACAGTTTTGGGTGATGATGGGTTCGATATCCTCTTCATAGGTCAGCGACTGACCGAAGGAGTAAGTCTGACCTATCAGCAATGTTGCACAGAATATGATTGCCTTTCTAAACATGTGTGAACAGGAATTAAAAATCATTAATCAGACAGCCTACGGGTTGAACAAATTTGGTGAGCACGGGAATACCGGCCATTGAGTTCTGAATGGCTTCGCGAAGGTATTCACGGGATGCTTTCATTCTTTTTTTGCCCAGATCCACGGCCCAGTCGTCGATTGCGCCCTGATAGATCCGGTTGGCACGGGCGTCCATCAATACCACTTCGGGCGTGGTGGTGGCAGCTACGGCCTGCACGGTGGACATGTTTTTATCCAGATAAAGCGGCAGATCGAAAGAATATTTTCGGGCGAAAGCTTTAAGTTCTTTTTTGGACCAGGTGGAACCCGGAACGATGCTGATAACATGGAGGCGATCGCGATAGTCTTCCGCTATCTGCTTTATAACCACCGTATAGTTTTTGGAGAGCGGGCATTCCGGAGAAAGGAATACGAGGAGACTCCATTTCCCTTCAGAGAAAAGGGGGGATTTAAAAGCGCGGGTGATGGATTTATTCTGATGGCAGAAGGCTTCCAGCAGGTCCTGATCAACAGGGGCCGGACTGTTTTGCGCTACTGCTGATTGAGCCATTATGCACCATAAAATCAGAAAAAAACCAATCCTGCGTCGCATAACCCAAAGTACAAAGTTTAACTGAGTATTTGTGTAAAAAGAATAAAACCCCGCGTCAAAATGACCGGGGTTTTATTCATAGGAAAACTATTATTGTTTGTCCCACCAGATACGTCCGTAGATGTCCTGGGGACCGGCTCCGAATTCCGGATCTTGAGCCATCTGATCCAGCGCAGCCTTCACGTTACGGTAGTTCAGGTCTGTTTCCATAGGAACAGTAAGCAGCGGGCGACGCGGCATAACCTGTACTGCACCGTTAGCACGAATCTCTTCCAGAGCAAGAACGGTAGTTGTGTTCGGCATACCGGTTCTCTTGTAGAGCGCCCATCCTTCGTTTGCCTGCTTGAAGAAGTGGATATAAGATTGGGCGGCAATCTGCTCCAGTCCTTTAGCGGGATCGTATTTAACCAGAGGATGTTCGTAAGCAGCATTGATTTCAGTGCTTGTGATCGGAGTGTAATCGAACACTTTGGCACGACTACCAAGGAGATCGTAATACTCCATGGAAGCTTTCACACCTTTCTCGTACAGTTCAGCTGCGTTTTCGTTGGTAATACCTTTGGCAGCCAGCTCAGCTCTGAAGAACAGTTGCTCAGAGTAAGTCAGCATCGGGAAGGTAAGCTTACCATCGCCAGGACTGGTTGATCCGTCGTAGGGGTTAGAAATCGCGGGACAGAACAGTCGGTACTGGATACGTGAAAGAGTATCCAGGGCCTGCTCCACGTTGTTAGCATTACGGAAGGTCCGGGTGTTATTGTAGTAACGAGCGTTGGCTGAGTTCGAAGCTGCATCGGGAGAAGCGAATCCTCCGATATAACGTTTACTGCTGGCAACAGTAGTTGCGGGCAATTTACCCTGAGCCACCGCAAGATCAACATTCTCCTGAGAATAAGCATTCTTCTGGAAGAAGATGCGGATCCGCGGGTCTTCGGTATTGTACATGAAATCAACCAGCGCCTTGCTTCCCTTGAAGAGAGCCTCGCTGGGATCCCAGTTGCTTCTTACACCGGCATGAGAAGAAGAGGTAACAAACTCCAGGTTATCGTTGTTGCTGGTAAACAGGTCGCCGCTGTTCAGCACTTCGTTAACGATTTCCAGTTGTTTGGCCGGATTTCTCTTAGCCCAGCGCATAGCCAGACGCATACGTAAAGCATTGGCTGCTTTCACCCATTTCGCTGCATCACCTTGGTAATAAAGATCAGCATTACCAAAGCTTACCTGACCGGCAGCATTTGATTTCAAGGTAGCGATGGAGGCTTTCAGATCGGCATCGAAAATATTGAACAGTTCCTCCTGGGTATCATACTTCGGAGTAACAGTTCCACCGTAACGGGCGCGGAAAGCTTCAGAATAAGCCAGGCTACCGTTAGTTTCAGTGGTATAAAGTGCGTAGTAGGTCAGGAGGATTTTTGTGATGGCCGCCTGATGCTGATAGTTAGCCTGCTCTGCTTCCGGTTTCAGTTTAATGATTTCCAGAACATCAGTCAGCACGTTACCCACTCTGCTATAGAAATACCCTCTGCGCTGGTTGAAGTTACCTACTTCAGACATAAAGGTAACAGAGTTACCATTCGCTGCAGTAAAGTATTGCATCCAGGGCATCATGATGCGGTAGTAGTCGTAATAATATTCGAAATCCGCATCGAACACCGCGATGGCACCATTTGTAAATTGCTCTTCCGAAGTGATATTGTAAATGGTCTGGGGATTGGTATTGTAGTCAATATATGTTTGCTTGTCACATGCTGTTAATCCCAGCAAGGAGACAGAAGCAACACACAGTAACCGTTTTGTATATTTCATTATATTATATTTTGAAGGTAAACGAATTAGAATGCCGCGTCTACTTTGAAACCAATGCTGCGGATATAGGGCAGACCACCATATTCAGCGAATGCACCGGCACGGTTGCTGATCAGACCAGCCTCGGGGTGAATACCATCTTTGGTAGTGGTGTGCAGGTAACCCAGGTTTCTTCCGATCAGGCTCACACGCAGAGAATTCAGTTTCACTTTGCTTGCCAGTGTGTTGGGCAGCGTGTAACCAACTGAAACTTCACGTACGGCAACCCAGCTGTTTTCGAAAGTGGAATACTCGCGGATACCAGTTGACCATTGAGTCAGGCGGGCATAGTGCAAACGAGCACTTACCGGCTCTACGATACCTTGTTCAACCGCCTGTCTGTAAGTCATACCACTCACGTCATACATTTGACCGTCGATGCCCTGGATTTCGATTCCCGGTGCAAAAACACCGTCCGGAATGATACCATCGTTATATACTGCAGTTACCACACCGTTCTCATATACTTTTCTTTCCAGTCCACCGAATTCAGCTGATCTTCCGAACAGAGTGCTCTTCAGAGAACCGTTGGTAGAACCATACTGGTGAGTGGCAGAAGACATCAGACCACCGATTTTAGCATCGATCTGGAATGACAGGAAGATGTTTTTGAAACGGAAGTTTTGAGAAGTGCTGGCCAGGAATTTCTCCATCATGGTACCCAGCTCTTTGGCAGGCTGACCAAGATCTGAATTTCTGTAGTAGCTACCGTTTGCTTTCAGCAGTTTTTGACCAGCTTCATTAGTAGCATAGCCGTAGTTGGTAATAATGAGACCATATTGTTTACCTACGCGTGCAACTGAAACCACGTCAGCACCGAATGCATATTCCAGCTCCTTGGAAGTTACACCCTCGGCCAGTTCGATGATTTTGTTACGGTTGCGGGTAAAGTTTACGTTCATATCCCAGCTGAAATTCTTCGTTCTGATGGGGTTGGCTGAAACGAGAATCTCAATACCCTGGTTTTGGATATTACCAGCGTTAATCTGCTGTGAAGTAACACCACTTTCTGCGGGCAGGGTCAGATAAAGCAGCTGGTTGAATGTATTCTTTTTATACCAGGCCACATCCAGTCCCAGACGATTGTTCAGGAAACGGATATCAGCACCAACTTCGAATTCTTTAGTCAGCTCGTTTTTGATATTCAGGTTACCCAGCGTATTACCATCAAATCCATATCTCGGAATAGAACCATTGGCTCCGTTGTAGTTTCCGAGGAATGAATAGTATCCTCTACTGGTTTCCCAGGGATCAACACCTTTACCGGTGTGAGCATAAGCTACACGCAGTTTACCGAATGAAACGAAGTCCAGCGCTTCGGAATTCTTAAAGGTTTCGGTGAAAATCCACGCCAGGCTCGCGCCAGGATAGAAATAGTGCGGAGTACCATGTCCGTCTTTCGGGTACAGCAGTGAAGAGTTCCAGTCATTTCTTGCACTGAAGTTCAAGGTCAGCATGTTTCTCCAGGTAACATCACCGAACAGGTATGCGGCATCGATTCTTTTTGCATATCCGTTTTCGTTTGAATAACCACCATTCGTTCCCGGTGAATTAACTGAGTTACCGATAAAGAATCCACCCGGAGTTTTCAAACCACCGGCTGTATTGGAACTAGCAAAACGAACGGGGTCATAAACCTGGCTTTCTGCACCGAGAGAAGCACTCAGCGTGAAATCATCATTCAGGTCTTTGTTTGCTGTCAACAAGGCTTGCAGACGAGTATTTTGTCTGGTTGAATTGTATACACTGTATGAACCACCAGCAAAACCTACACCGGAACCCCATTCTTTGGTTTCACGATCCAGGCTGGAGTTGTTAATGTTACCTCTCAGTAAGAGGCTAAGCCAAGGTGTGATTTTAGCAGTCAGATCCAGGTTTGCCAACAGGGTGTTCTCTTTCTGAACTGTATTTTTATAGAACATTTCGAAGAACATGCCGGACAGTTCATACGGGTCATTTCTGTTTACACCACCATCGGGATCAAGGTAATTCTTCATCCAGTATTTGGTATCGAAATGACGGGGGTTATAATAAGCCAACGCGAATAGCGGGCTGTTGTTACCACCCTGAGCAACCGGGTTCTTGGATTCGGTCATGGAGTAGTTTACGCTACCATCAATGGTCAGGAAGTTAGACAGCTTCTGTGTTACACGCAGAGCGAACGAATTACGTCCCAGGTCAGTATTGGGAGTAATAAACGTGTTTTTAAGGTTAGAGTAAGAAGCTCTGAAAGTTGTCTTATCAGTACCACCTTGTACAGCTACGTTGGTGTTGATGTATTTACCTGTTTGGAATGCATCCAGAAGGTTGTTGGGTTTTGCGTCCCAGGTAATCATACGACCATCCACGTCTTTAACCTGCTGGCCATTGAAACGCGGACCGAAGCTCCAATAGTAGTTTTGGGGGTCCACAATGGGAATACCATCTGCATCTGTAGCGAAAGTAGGTTCGATACCACCACCGAACTCATTCTGCATATCGATGGCACGGTAAGCTTTTTCGAAAATTTCACTGTGAGATACGTTTACACCCAGACCTTTCTGAGCACGACCTTTTTTAGTGGTGATCAACAGAACACCGTTTTGTGCCTGAGAACCATAAAGAGCACTTGCAGCGGAACCTTTCAGTACGGTTACGCTTTCGTAGTCATCAGGGTTCAGGTTCTTCATCTGGTTACCAAAGTCCTGTGCACTTCCCCAGCTGTCGCCACCAGTTGTAGTGGGCTCCATGATGATACCATCGATAACGATCAGCGGCTGAGTGTTACCACTCAGAGATGCGTTACCTCTGATACGGATACGGGAAGAAGACATCGGACCACCGTTACCCTGGTTGATGAATACACCGGCAACTTTACCTTGCAGGGCGTTCACCACGTTGGGCGTAACGGCTCTTGTGATCTCATCTCCTTTAATTTCGGTTACTGCGTAAGCCAGTTTCTTGGTTTCTTTTTTCATACCGAAACCGGTTACGATTACTTCATCCAGGCTTTTTTCATCTTTCTTGAGCACTACTAACAACTCATTTACACCGGCAGTAGGTACTTCTTTCGAAATAAAACCTACAGCGGTGAATACCAATGTAACATCATTGGTAATACTGATAGTGAATGTACCCTGACCATCGGTTGTCCCCCCGGTCCGGGTTCCCTTAATTACAAAGGTCGCCCCTGAGATCGGCGCCCCTTGCTCATCCTGAACGGAGCCTGTAACCGTTCTCTTTTGCTGTGCGAAAGCGTATACTGAGAATACGCTCATAAATAATAGCAAAAGCATTCGAACTGTTGTTCTTTTCATTGCAGTTGAGTTTATTTTTAATTATAAAATCTGGATTTAAGTGCGCTTTCCGGAGCAGATGAGGAAGACAGTTTTCGGGTGTCCTTATCAAAATGTTCCATTACCAAAGCGGCTGCTCCATAGAGCTCATCTTTATTTCCCACGACAGAAATTTCCACGGCGGTGTGTTCCGCCAAACGGGGTATAGAGTGTTCATTAATGGCCTGCTGAATCGGAGCGTTCCAAAGCTTGCCCGCAGAGGCACCGCGCCCGCTCAGAATGATCAGTTCAGGATTCAGAATATGAATGAGGATGGCTAATCCACGACCAATATTGTAGCCGATTTCATACAGTATTTCTATACAGAATTTGTCTCCTTTTAATGCATTCCGGATGATCGCCTCACAGGCTTCTTCCGGATTGTTACGTGAAATTTTAGGAAGATTGGTAATCCTTCCCTCTTCGATTCCTTTTATGGCTTTGTCCACCAGCACCAGCAGCGAGGCTTCGGTCTCCAGACAGCCGGTCTTGCCACAGCTGCACAAACGCTGACTATCGAAAATTGGTATATGGCTGAACTCACCCGCAAATCCGTTATGACCGCGGAACAGTTCGCCATTCAAAACCATCCCCAAACCCACGCCCCAGCTGATATTCACCACCATCACGTTGCGCTTGTCGAGGGCCGCACCAAAACGGTATTCCGCCAGGGCAATCAGACTGGAATCGTTATCAATAAATACAGGCAGTTGCAATCGCTCCTGCAGTATCTGGATCAGATTACCGTTTTCCGAACGGAAAAAAGAATAGTTGATCCCCTTCTCCAGATCGATAAATCCCGGCATACCAATACCCACCCCGATAATGCGGTCGGTATCAATGCCGGAAGCAGCAATATGTTTCCCGATGAGTTCGGTCAGGATGTTAAGGGCATCGTTGTTATTCGCCAGATTCAGTTCATGACGTTCGATCGTGGTTACGAAGGCATTATCCATGTTCAGGATACCAATTCGGGTGAACAACTGGTCCATGGCCACCGTTACGATATACCCAACCGTTTTATTGAGCGAATACAACATGGGGCGCCGCCCGCCTTTCGAAGGGGCATAGCCCAATTCCACCACCTCGCCCGACAGCTTGAGCTCATTGAGCAGTTTGTTCGTAATCGGCAAACTGCGGTTGATCCGTTCACTCAGATCGGTACCCGATAGTTTTTTCCCGAAGTACAACTGCTTAATTATCCTCCTTTTTATCAGACTCATGAAGTGGACTTAATCGAAAAATCGAGGGTCTTTCCCTAAAATTTTAACCAAATTAGAGAAACTTTTTAAAATCTTAACAAAAGTCTAATAAAAAATTAAGAAAACTAATCTTGTTACGTGTAAAATGCTGAAAACCACACCAGACTTCTTAAAAAAGCGCTGGTCTTATTAAATATATTTAATATGCAAAGATGGGTGTACATCTATTTCCTTCGGCGGGCTTCCACCCATCCCGACACCAGGATAAAGGCCGATGTGAAGGCCAATAACACAAGGATCTTCGGCGCGATCGAGGCGAAAGAAGCGCCCCGGAGAAAGAGATCATTAATTAGGTCGAGCGACCAAAAGAGCGGTGATATGCGCGCCAGGCCTTGCAGAGCGGCCGGTAAAATTTCCACAGGCACCCAAATTCCACCAATGGCAGAAAGTATGACGATAGAAATAGCTCCGAATGGCAGGGCCTGGTTCGGGGTCTGGAACAGGGTTCCGATCATTACCCCCCAGGCTGTGGCCGTACAGGCAATTACCAGCACCGCCAGGGCAATCTGGCCATAAGCATTTCCGATATGCAGGGAGTCCAGTCCCAATACCGGCATCAGCCAGTACCCCACCGCGATCATCACCGTGAACTGCAGCAATCCCAGCAATACGTAGAAACCCAGTTTACCAAGAAGAATAGGATAATAAGAACCCGGAATCATTTTAATCCGGATCAGGCTCCCATCCTCCCGTTCACGGATCATATTGCCGGCGATCGGTATCGTAATGAAAAACAATCCGAATATGGCCCAGGCGGGTACATTATGC
>DATCJQ010000483.1:0-7396 GCA_036562745.1 Flavihumibacter sp. | reverse complement strand
CTGTTCATAAATCGCAAGTGGAGTAAGGGCAACACCGTCTATCACTTCCTCGCGGTTTAAAAATTCGACTGCCTTCTGATATTGCTCTTCCTGTTCCGGTGTACGGTGACTATTAGCCGGAATTGCTTTTTTCAAAACCCGCTGATACAAATCCGGCAGCAGATCGGGTAAAAGGGTAATCATGTCAGCCGGTTCCGCGACGAAGTTGAAAAGTCCGGCAAACTCATTGCGTTTGACATTCGCCTCGGCCAGATTAACCCCGTATTTCTCCGGATCAATGAAATAAAAAAGCTCCTTGCCAACCAGAAATTCGCCGTTTTGAAATGCCAGAAATTTCTGATCCCGCTTCTCACCGCCACCATCGGTTTCAAAGATGAGCTTCAATTTCGTAAGCAGCGCTATTGCGATGAAAGCGTTCATCTTAATCAAATTTTGCGTTGGGATCTGTGTTCGGGCAAACACCGACCAAACGGTTGATGAAGGCAATCAACTGCATTCCGGTACAACTGATTCCCTCGCCGGTATCTTTGGAATGGAAATCGGCCGTTTCCTTGCCATTGGAATAGCCGCCTTTCACGCGGAAGGGTCCCCAGCCTACATTGGCATTGGCATCAAATTTCTGCTTCAGGGTGCTGGACTCCCAGGCCGATTTATCGAACCGGATATTCAAATCCTTCGCAAAAACAGCATGAGTTGAATACGCAATAAAACTTCCTTTAGGCGGATTGGCGCCATCGGACAAAACCGTGTCGCCGAAGGTCCAGGTACCGGGATCCAGTTTCCATCCCCGACAGGAAAAGAGTTCAGTACCAAACCAGGGTCGCATGATTTTCACCTGAGTCAGTCCGAAGCTCATTTCAAACTTGTTCGACTGCATGCTATTCGACGTGCGTTCTGTGGAACCGCTGGCATCGGCGCCCGCAGACCAGAGTCCGAAATTCAAACCGCCCCCCGCATTCCATGCTGTGGTTGATTTAGACGAATGTGTGGTCACTTCCGAATCATTGAAACTGTAGTTCATCCATTCCTGCTTGTGGAAATTGGCAGGAAAGAGCCGCACGGGGTAGAAATCAAAATCAATCATCGATTCGGTAAACCGTGCCCGGTCGTAGGCATCGCGCAGTTCAGCAAACCAGGTGGCCATACTTCTGCCGGTGACTTGTGCGATATAGGCATGCATGGCTTCCACCTCATTTTTATAGCCTGCGCCGGTCCAGGCATTCATGGCCGACTTCACCTTTGAGCGGTAAACAGGCTGATTTATACTGAAATCCAGCACCGCCTCCTTATTGTCGCCCGCTGCTGCACTGATACGTTTGTTGTTGTAAAGGAGCACGGCATCGGAATAGGCCTGTTCTTTTTCAGAATAGGCCAGGGAAATCGGACTGTCCACCGTTCTTTCCACCTCCTCATCGGTGACCAGATTCTTTTCCTTTTTGGTGGTGTATAGAAGGTTCTTGAATTTTTCCAGCTTCTGCTTTTCCTCTTCGCTGGGCTCCAGATTGGTCACCTTTGCAAAGCGCAGGATATTGCCGTAAATTTTACTCAATCGTTCCTGACTGTTGCGGTCGATGGTCTGTGACTGGTCGGCCTTATAAACTGCCGAGGGATCCGGAACAAGATCTGTAAACAGGGCCAGATCCGCTGCCTGCATGATCAGCCTCCGCATTTCCGTGGCATCAGCGGCATTAAATCCCTTTTCAAGGAAATCGAAGTCCGAAACACCAAATGGTATACCCGGAGTGACCCATGAAATAAAATTGTTTTTATTGGCGGGGGCGTGCTCATCCCCGCCAGTGAGAATTTCATTCAGCTTGGCAAGCGTTGCATGCATCAGCTGATCACCGTTAAACACTGACATGGTTTCAGATTTAAGTAGTATTAATTATTGGGATTCCTCAACAATCTTAAACCAGAGCTTGTAAGAGGCGCTGCCATTGTCCACTACCGCCTGCTGGTCCCTTCCGATGGTATAATCCTGCAAATAGATTTTTCCGATAAGATCGTTGGGGCTGATCTCATCCTTTTCCCATACCTCGATGCTATGCCTGGCGTTATCAGCCAGACTTACATAACCCCATACCTGTTTGGTTTGCAGATTCTCTATTTCACCCACTTCGATGGTACGCGGGAAACCATTGTTGATAATTAGGAAAATATTGTCCTTGCCGGTATAATCATCCTGTTTCATACAGGTGATTGAATCAAATTGGATCATCATAACGTGGTCTTTTGAGGCTTACTAAAGGTACCCTCTCAACCATGCCGGCAACAAGGGGAAATCCCCCGTTTTCGGTCCGTTTTATCACCTTTGGATCGTATTGTGTCAAAAACCGGAATCTGCACGCAGTGGCGAATTACGATCCAAATTTTTTTTCTGTTATTTTACCTTCCGCAGGCTTTTCTTCACTTGTTCGCGATGCATGGCGCCCCATTCGCTAAGGGCAAAGAGAAGATCGTTCAGTGTGTTGCAGTATTCGGTTGCCTCATATTCCACGATCACCGGTGTTTCGGCATATACGTTCCGGCGAACAAAACCGTTCATTTCAAGATCTTTCAGTTCGGACGACAGCACGCGCGCGGAAATGCCTTCAATCGTTCGTTGCAATTCGTTGAATCGTTTATTTCCCTCTTTCAGCGCTACGATAATACGCAGCTTCCATTTTCCGCCAATAACGTATAAGGCATCGGCGATGGACATCAAACTCGCTTTACACTCCGACTGATTGGCGGGCTGCCGCCTTGTTTTAGTTGTAGCCATACGATTGATTTTACTTACATAAAGGTTAGCACTTACCTATTGTATACTACTTACCTATTGTATACTGCTAACCTTTTATAAGCAAAGCTAGCTAGTTTTGGGTTATCAAATGACTAATCAAAAAAACTATAGCCATGAAAAAGCAAATCTGGACTTTAGATCCCACACACAGCGAGTTTGGTTTTAAAATCAAACACCTGATGATTTCCAATGTATCCGGAAGCTTCGGGAAATTCGAAGTCCGGGCGGAAACCGAGGACAATGATTTCACCCGGGCGCAGGTAGAGGTAAAACTCGACCCCGCCACCATCGACACCAATAATGAGCAGCGCGACGCGCACCTGCGCAACAGCGATTTCTTCGAAGTGGACAAATACCCTGAAATCCTTTTCCAATCTACCCGTATTGTTCCGAAAAACAGTAATTGTTTCACCCTGTGGGGCCAACTTACCTTACGCGGCATCACCAAACCTGTGGAGCTGGATGTGGAGCAAAGCGGATATATTGGTAAAGACCCCTGGGGACTGGAAAGAGTCGGCTTCAATGTTACCGGCAAAATAAATCGGAACGATTTCGGATTAAGCTTCAATTCCATCCTCGAAACGGGCGGCCTCGCACTGGGCGAAGAGGTGAAACTTTACGGTGAAATTCAGCTCATTAAGCAAGCCGCCTCCGTGGCTGCATAGATTTATTCCCAGTCTGCATATATTTCTTAAAGCCTGCGGGTGGTAGATTTTTCATTTTTTGGTGAGTATATATATAGGAGCTCCCACTATTGTTAACCAAAAAAAATGAAAAATGAAAAACAAGTCAAAAACCGGGACCTACCTGGTCCTGGCCGCAATTATGATGGCGACTGGCATAGCCGCGTTTTCTTCATCAGGCAAACTTCTTCAGAAAGAAAGGCAAATTGGCCAGCAGGAGCGGGAAGAAATTGAATACTGGGTATTTACAGCAAATACACCGGGATTTAATGACACGTCGAAATACATTAAAGTAATGCTGGAAGATCCGAACGATCAAAATTGTCCCGCTGGAACCAGCTTACCCTGTGTATTCAAACCGGCAACGGGAGCATTGAGCACCAAAGCCCAACTCCACGCTGAACTCCAGGGGTTTGTAGATGATGCTGAGATTCTTGAAGCATCACTCAGAACAAAAGGGAATTAGTAAACAAGGGGTTGTGCACTGGCCATGCACAACCCTTTTAAATTATCTCGGATTCTGAATCATTCCTGAAGTGGCGATTACATCCTCAGGAATTGCAAGCGCAAAGCGAAGATCATTGGCAGGCAGGGTATAGGTGGTGCCAGCCGTAGTTCTGGTCAGGCTGATATTGGCGCCCTCTTTGTTAAGGCGTTTGATATCCATCCACCGCAGGCCACGCATGAGAAGTTCTTTCCGTCGTTCACGCAATACGAGATTTAATGCATCCTGCTGGTTTAAGCCCGTATAAGGTGTATAGGTTCCCTGCACATACCTTTTCTCCAGCAGGGTATTAAGGTCCGACAAACCGGCTTCCACCTGTCCCGCACGAATCCGACATTCAGCACGGATCAGATAAATTTCATTGGTTGCGACACCCGTGAACAACCCCACACTTCGTTCATAGCTTCCCCTGAAACCATAGGTTCCATCGAAATTGTCGCGAAAGAATACAATTTTTCGAAGATCATTTTCTTCATAACTATTATACAGGTCCGGTTTTATAATGGCTATCGTATTACTCAGCATAGCCGGCATATCCATAGCCATCACCATAATGACTTCAGGATTAAACCGGCGGAAAGCATAACTGCCGGTAGGGGAAGCCAGTGTAGCATCATTGTAGTCGATCAAAACATTATAATTCGAAAGGCAGGAATCCGCCCATCGGCCGGCTTCTTCATAATTGCGCATCGCCAAATGGGCCCTGGCCAGGGTGCCCATTGCAGCCGGTTTGGAAGGACGCATAGGATGAATGGATCGCACCGGTAACAATTGAATGGCAGCCTTTAAATCCGCAATAATCTGTTCGTAAGTCTGGCGTAAACTTGATCGGATTGAAGGCTTATTAAAATCGCTGTCGAGCCGCAGCGGCATACCCAGGTCCGTGTCGGCGGTGGTGGCATCATAAGCCAGACAAAAATTCAATGCGCCCTGCAGATAAAAATGGGCCCTGTAGAATAAAGCTTGTCCCTTAACATCATCAAAATCCCGGGGCCTTTCACTTTTGTCTGCCTTATCAATTTGGTCAAGTACGGTATTGGCGCGGTATACAACTCTAAACAAATTTGACCAATCGTTATACGAATCTCTGAAAATGAAATCCTTTTCCCATGAATACATTCTCCTATTGTATTCATCAGGCCAGTTGGTAAAATTGTTATCACTGATATAATAATCATCCGTACTTAGTTCCCCGCCCCACAGATCCCGTCCATTAATATAAAACTCGTGATCGAGCAGACTTTGAAAATCATCCAGAGAGTTGATTACAGATAGCCGTTTATCTGATTTAATATCCAGGTATTTCTTGCAACCTGACTGAAAAAACGCCAAAACGATCAATGTTATTAGGACTTGTTTTTTCATCGCTATTCTTTTTTGAAGTGAAAAAATTATAAGCCGGCACGAAGCCCGATAGCAATTTGCTTAGAAGGGGGTATGGCGTGCCGGGTAATATATTCCGGATCAATACCATGCTTGTTGGCACTCCACAGCAATCCCAGGTTAGCCGCATTTACATACAACTGGAGTGTTTTAAAGCGTTCACCCGCCACCCCCCAATGGGTGATATCGAAACCAAGGTTTAGGTATTGCAAGCGGATATAGTCAGCTTTCGAAACAAGCACTTCCGAGTTACTATAAAATCCATCGCGTGCACCACTGTTGGGAAACCTCATGGATGGCACATGTGTATGTTTTTCATCGCCGGGCTGTTGCCATCTCTTGCTGAAATCTCCATGAGTATTTAAATTCTGATACAGGAAACTGTAGTTAACCGATTCGCGTCGAAAATAGTGGCCCATTTTATACACCAACCCAACTGACAGCGACAGACCACGATAGGAAACAGTATTGCCCATCGATCCAAATACGGTGGGGAGTGCCGGTCCATGATAAACGAGATCTTGAATGGTGGTACCTGAACCTATCAGTTCGTTGTAATCGGTACTTATCTCCTTATTAAGATAACCCCTGGGATCACCCGTTTGGGGATCAAGCCCAGCCCATTTGTAAGAGTACAGAGAGTAAACAGGTTTACCGTTAACAGCGTTTATCCGGACATTACCTACAAACTGACTGCCCTGGTCGGTTGATACATAATATTCAACCACTTTATCCTTATTGTAACTCGTATTCAGCTGAACAGTCCACTTTACAATTCTATTAATCAGATTTGCATTTAACTGGAAATCCACTCCGTGCCCCTTCGAATGAGCCACATTTCTAATTACGGCCCCCCGAGAAAGACCGGTAGTATAGTCTATCGCTGAGCGTCCGAACAGGTTACGATTGTTTTTTCGGTAATATTCAATAGTACCGGAAATCCTGTGATCTTTGGATGCAAAATCAAGTCCGAAATTTAGTTGCCCGGCTGTTTCCCAGGTTAGGTCGGGGTTAAAATAGGTGACATAATCTGAATACGGCATATTGGTAGCCGGGGCTGTCCCTGCATATCGTATGGTCGTAACTGCAGGGCGATTTGGATCCGCATTCCCGCTATACCCAAATGTAGCCCGAAGTTTAAGATAGGGCAACCATCCCAGCCCATAAAAGCTTTCGCGGGAAATCAGCCAGGAAAGACCCGCCGACCAGAGCGGTTTCCATTTGTCGTTGGTGGCAACACCAAAAATATTGGAAGCATCCCGTCGGGCACTGGCCGACAATGTATATTTCCCATCGAAAGTATAGGCCCCGTTTGCATAAAGAGACACAAATCGGTTAGTGATATCTGTTAGAAACAGTCCGGAGGGAGCACTAGTCCTTGAACCGGTCAGAATATTCTGATAATTGTCTGAAAAGTGATCCACATTGGCATAGGTGAGCTTGGTTTCATCGTATCCATAATAGCGACTGGAATTGGATGTACGGTGGTTTTCCCTCAATTCGCCGCCGGCTATCATAGTAAGTTCGTGTCGCTGCCATTGCCGGGCGTAGTTTAATTGTCCCCTCAGCGCCTGCGCATTGAGTTTATTTTGCGAAAGATTGAGGATACTTCCAGGAGGAATACCGTAACGTACATTTCCGGTAACCGGATCGATGGAAGAATAGGTATTGATCATGTTTCGGGTTGAATAACTTTTTAGCGTGGCGAGTCCCTCTCCGTCGGTCAGTTGCCGTTCATACTGATATTTCACATCAATATTTAGTCCCTTCAGCAATTGATATTGTAATCCGAGATTGATCAACACATCCTGTGACTGCGTGGTATTTCGGGTATGCTTATAGTCATCCAGAGGATAGAAACGCCAGTCCAGCAGTTTCCCTGCTGCGAACGTGTCCACAAAAGCCAGGCGATGATTTTTTGCGAGTGGCAACGGCGTACCATCATCAGCAGCAAGTTGTGCATACGGCCAGACTTCAGAAGTAACGAGACTCAATTCGTTCCAACCGGGTTTGCCCGACACCGATTTGTTTTGGGTACAGTAT
>DATCJQ010000479.1:0-2987 GCA_036562745.1 Flavihumibacter sp. | reverse complement strand
GTTTATTACGGGCCGGCACACTCGAAGAATTGTTTGGAGGTAATAACCGGCTCGCCATGCCCAGGCTGGCGGTTCGGCTGAAAAATTTTTCAATTGATTTACAGAATACAGTGTATGAGAACAACAGGCTTAGCGCCGATCATGCCGACGGCCGATCGCTGGAAAACCATCTGAACTTCCAACTAAACAACGTTCAGATCACCGACCTCAATCCCGCTGGCATACTTGCTTCCAAAGACACCAACTGGATCCGGATTCTTGAGATAGGTTCCGGCGATATCAGCATGAAAATACCCGAAAAAACTGAGGGCAAGCCGGGAAGCAAAGCCTTACCACAGGATATTGTGCGCATTATCCGTACCGGTCAGATAAATCTGCATTTGGAAACATCTAACGGCACCGTACATACGAAGCTCGACAGCCTTTCGGTGGACAGTCTGCGTCACCATCAAAACAAATGGGATTGGTACAGCCATTACCTGAGTGGCAGAAGCCTTAACATAAAACAGGACAAACTCGAAATCAACAGCGATCGATACCATTCTGACAGCCGGGGTACCACCAGCTTTCAGAACCTCCGGCTCAATGATGATACCAAACGACTGCTCATTGCAGCAGAAATCCCAAACCTGATTGCAGAAGGGAAAATCAGTTCGTTAAACGATCCGATCAGTGCCATCCATAAGGTTAGATTGGAGGACGCGGTATTAGATTTCACCATAAAAGAAGTGGAAGAGTTTTCCGAAGAGGATGAAACATCCGACAGGAGAACAAAATTTCCTGCGATGGAATTGACTAATCCGGATTTGCATGTGAAACGCCAGACAAACGATTCGCTTTTTACGATTTTCAGCAGCAGGGGCGGTCATTTCAGTGCGGCACCGATCCACTTAAAGGACGGAAGCATCCGTTCAGACAAGCTGGAGCTTTCGCTCAGGAATCTGGTGGTTCTTCCCGATAAAATAGAGGCGCGGGCGGCACAATTCGATTTAAAAGCTGAAAATTTTCATTTTGACAAGTTCATTGAGGCAGAGATTGAACATATCTCAATTAAAAATGGCGATCTGGCCCATAAAACAGACCGATATGATTTCGCTGTAAATGCCATTAACCTAAGCAACAGAGCTCCATTGTTTTTATCTTCCGCAGAGGAAGACAGAAGAAAACTGTTCCAGCAGATTCATAACATCAACCTGCAGGCCCGGGATGCGATGGTCACCAAAGGGATCCGAAAATGGGAGCTGACCGGTCCGCGTTTGAATGCCAATCATCAGACCATTGAACTGGACAGCATACGGTTCATGAGCACGATTTCGAAAGACAGTTTTTTCAGACAAGCACCCTGGCAAACTGATTTTATTGAGTTCAGCGCGGGTAAAAGCCGGATCCTGGGATTCGCGCGCGAAATCATTTCCCACGACACTATCTGGAAAGCCAACCGGCTGGAACTGGATCAGTTGAATCTTATGGTGGAACGGGATAAGCGGGTGCCGGCCGACTCGGTCAGTTACCGTCCCATGCTGCCAGATCAGATCCGGAAGATTCCCATCTCGTTGCAGATAGGATCCACCGTACTCACGAATGCCAGGGTTCAGTACAATGAAATCGCCGGGAAAACCGGAAAAATGGGCTCCGTCTGGTTCGGTAATCTCAATTTGGTAGCCGGTCCCATTAAGAACTATCAGCTATCCATAACCGATTCGCTGAGCATCACTGCCAATGCCAATTTTATGGATCAGGGCTACATGAAATTTGCATTTCGGCAATCCTATCTCGACAGTCTGAAATCCTTTCTCCTTCTGGCACGGATGGGACGTTTTGATCTGAATGCCATGAGTCCGCTTTTGCTGCCACTTTACAATGTGAACATCACGAAGGGGTATAGCGACAGCCTCTGGCTCAGGGTGAAGGGCAATGATCATTTTGCCTATGGTCATATGGAGCTGGACTACAGCAAACTCAAATTCGAGATTCTGAAAGAGGATGGCAGCAAACAGAAAACCACCAGTTTCCTCGCCAACCTGCTGATCAGAAACCGCAACGATAAGAAGGGACTGGTCTACCAATCACGCATCAAAAACAAATCCACTTTCAATTACTGGGGTAAGATTGCGTTAAGCGGACTCATGAGCAATCTGGGAGTAAAATCCGACCGTAAGTCCTTACGCAAATACAAAAAGGAAGCGCGGCGATTAAAATTGTCTGACACTTTATTTGAAACGGAAGCACAGAACTAAAACACATGTCAACCACCTTACTATTGCTTGTCATCGGCTTAGCCATTGTGTTCATCATTATTGCCTGTTCGGTGCTGCGATGGCATCCGATGGTGGTGTTGCTGCTGGCAGCGGCCGCAGTGGGATTACTGAGCGGCATGCCCGTACAAAAGACGCTGGATCTGAGCATGTCGGGCGCTGGAACCGTATTCGCCGGCACGGGGTTTCTGATTGTGCTCGGTACTTTTCTGGGGGAAATCCTGGAACGCACCGGTGCGGCGGCTGCTTTGGCCAACAGGCTCGTGAATCGAAACACCGGATCGCGCCTGCCCCTGTTCGCGCATGGAATGGGATTGCTTATTGGCATCCCCGTCTTCTGTGATGCCGGATTTATATTGTTGTCGCGATTGGTACAGTCCATGCCACAACTGGAGAGCACGAGCCTCTCCGCACTTCAACTTTCATTGGCCACCGGACTATATGGTACCCATGTGCTCTTACCCCCCACTCCCGGTCCCATGGCAGCCACCGGCAACCTGGGTTTATCCAATCAGCTGGGCTGGGTCATCCTGCTCGGACTCCTTGCCCTCATACCCGTCGCCCTCCTTACCAGTTGGATCATTCGGATCATGGACAAAAAGGTATTCCTTCCGTTACGGGGAGAAATCACCCTCAAAACACAGGAAGAAAGCGCAGCCGGGCAGGTCCCGCTGCATAAGGCAATCATCCCTCTTGTATTACCCCTCGCACTGATTGGCGCGGGTTCCATCT
>DATCJQ010000478.1:0-4012 GCA_036562745.1 Flavihumibacter sp. | reverse complement strand
CCACTGTCCTTCATCCATTTCAGCCCATTTTTTGTCCATTTCAGGCAGGCGTTTTGCGGTTGAATCCGGTTTTTTGCAGTTTCATGCCCCAAATTCAGCGGTTTAGCGGAACCGGGTTGTTCAGGGAGAAATATATAGGCAATTTTATACCCTGATCAAGTATCAATATTCCATTAAACCTTTGAATATGAAACTGGTTCCAACAATCACGGCCATCCTTGGGGTTTTGCTCACCACCGGTGTTTATGCCGGTTACAAGGCCAGTGTCTGTTGCAACCAACCCATTGTAAAAACAGAAACCTCCGCTCCGGCGATGGACGATACCGAACTCCTTACCATTTCTGCGCTGGGAGTATTAATTCTTTAAAGACTGTCTTTTTTTTCTATCTGAGGCACAATCCGGTAGTCAGTTGAGTTTACCCCCTTGATTCCGGTTGGGCGTTTTCTACCTCCTGCTTGTCTGTTGTTCGATGGAGGTGTTGTGGACACTGAATCTAACCGGGTGTTATCTGAGCGCCCGGTTAATTCATTTTCAGGAGGCACCACCTGAAGATTGCCGGTTTCGGGCAGGATTTCCTTCTCCGGCAATATCACCTCCCTATTATTGGGGACATCCTGCGGCACCAGATCCCGCCCGCCGGAAGAAGCGTTTTCGGAAGCTCCGGTTCTTCCCTCGCTCCGCTTGGGAGCAGCGGGCTCGTCGGAACCGAGTGTGGTCTTGCCGGTATTTGCGGGATTTCTCTCCGCGTCATCACCCGCCCTTGCCGGAAGAATCAAGTCCTCCCGGGCAGGCAGCTTAAACATATCGGGATGATCAATCTCCGGGGCTTCTAACCCGGGTTTATTCAGGATGAATATCAAAAACAGGGCAATACCACCCAGCAGCAGTAAATAATACCATCCCGATACGCCCGACAGGGGAGCCGCACCTTTACCGTTGGGAGAAGGACCGGCTTTCACACCACCATCCGGCCCAGAAACACTGCCCGGCCCCGAACCACCGGGTTCTCCACCCCCACCGCCGTCGAATTCATCGCCTCCGAAATCGTCGCCGGGATCCGCATCCAGTTCAGCCGTAATGCGCGCCCAGATCGCATCCGCCATCTCCGGCAGCAGAGGCAGTTCCTCCAGCTTTCTGGCAATTAATTGTTCATATGGAAAAGAAGCACTCATGAAGGAGTTGCCTGTGATAGTTGTTGTTGAAGAATTTTCCTTGCTTCGCTCAGGTGCCATTTACTGGTCCCTTCGCTGATACCGAGTTTCTCTGCGATTTCCCGGTGATTGTATCCATCCACCGCATATAGTATGAACACCGCATGCGTGGCGGGCGGCAATTGCTGAATCATAGTCATCAGTTCCTTCGCATTCAGCTGTTCAATCGCCGCATTGTGGATATTGGGAGCAGCCTTCACCTCATATTCCAGTTCGATTTCCTCGCCAAACTTCGAACGGGCTTTGATATGATCCAGTCCCTCATTGATCACTATCCTTCGCAACCAGGTCTGGAAACTGGCTTTGGTTTCATCAAACGATCGGATACTTCGGAAAACTTTCACGAAAGCCTGGCTCACGATGTCGGCGGCATCCGCATCATCGCGCGAATACCGTTGCGCAATTACCATGGCATAGGAATAGAACTGCCGGTACAGGTATTCCTGCGCCTTCCGGCTGTGGGCCACACATCCTTCGATAACGATCCGTATGTCCAGTACCTCGCTCAATTATTCCTGAATATCTCTTTTACGCTTTAAAACTAAAGATGATGCTGCGGCCGCTAAAACCATTTGGTAATCGGGGTCAAGATCGTTCAGCATCCAGAATTGGTTGTCGAGCAGATCCACCACCGCCACCACCCCGTCTTCAACGCGAATTTCATATCCGGCAAAGAGCGGACCGCCCACCACTTTTAGGTCCTTGCCTTTGGCATTGGTATAATGGCCGATCCGGAGTGGCTGGATGGAAAACTGGACATCACCATCGGTGAGATAACCCTCTTCCTCCAATCCGTTTTTACGATCCTCACGATGCACCAACACCAGCTGCCAGGGCTCCGGCGTTTTTTCTGCCACCAGCAGGATGGCCGCGGAAAATGCATACTGGACCGATTGGCTACTGCTGATCTCACCCCAGCGAGGATCACGATTCCTGAACACCAACTGCTTTTCCGAAAATTTCTCCAGCGCATATACAACTGCCTGCTGTCGCCCGTTGGTAACCGTGAATTGCATTTTATTCTTTTCCGTCACCGATTTATTATCGGCATCAAACGCGAAGACTTTCATCAACAGTTGCTCGGGACGGAAGCTCAGATTCGTGGCCTGCCAGCCGGAGGAAAAATCCCATCCTCTTTTTACCGTGCCGGTCTGATAGTCCCCAAAAACCAATTGCTGGTTGATCATCCAGCCGTTCACGCCCTTCATTTTCATGGAGCTGGCAGCAGATTTAAACGGTTCGGGAACGCCCAGTTTTGCCGCAGTGCAGGACAGCAGGAACAGCCCTCCGAATAGTAGTAAGTATCTCATACTTTTTATAAAGCAGGTGAGAACCGACGGATCAATCCCCACCCGGATGAAGAAACAATTTAAAGTTGATAATAGAATACGGTTTTAATACGATACAGATGCTCGCCGGTAGCAGGAGATTTATAATAGCGGATCAGCTCCACCGGATATCCATCACCGTTATACTGATACTCGTGCTTATATAGTTCCGTGGCGGGAAATGCGCCGTTGTAACTGCGATTCACATCAATAATATTATTTTTCGAAACATTGCTCAGGTTCATATCGGGAAACATGAAATGTGCATAGGGATTGATCATCTGATCGTATTCATAGGTTCCGCTTTCCGACTGACCGGTTGAGGTACTGGCCTGGTATCTCATTTTATTTCCGTTTGCCATGGTGTGCGCGTATCGCATGGTGGCCCCATTGTCCATTACCATATACACATCATACACATGTCCATCGGTTGATGCAGTTTGCTCAATCACACTATAGGTGGTACCTGCCTGGGTGGTTTGGATAACCTGGCTGATCTCGCCGTTTGCAGCATATTCAAAACTAGTGGATCCTACCTGCTGGTTCTGGCCATTGGTACGAACGGTCTGCAGAAGACGCTTACCGGCATAAACCGCCTTATCAGTGAGGGTATGCACCAATTCATATACCTCCGGCTTCTTCTGGTAATAGATGGCTGATTCCAACAAACCATCTGCACGATATGAATATAGTGCTTTGGCGCTGGGCATCCAGTTGCCCTGGATCTCGCGAAACTCTTCGGTGCGCACCAGTTTCAGCGCATCTTTCCGCGCTTCGAACACAAGCTCCATTCCATCTGCCAATTGCTCTTTCCGAATGGTTTTCGACAACCGGAGGTTCCACTGACTGAGTGAAATTTCCTGTTCCGCCGCCTCGGCACTGATTAGGAAGATATCTTTTTCCAGTGGCTCGATTTGCCGTTTTTCGAGCGATCCGTCCGCTTTTGAAATAGTCAGGTCCAGGCGATTAACCGGCATTTCATAGTCGATTTTCCCCACCCGGATCTTCATGCTCACCCGCACCCTGGTGCCCTGAACCGGGAAAAACTCCGCGGGGTAACCGAAATCAGCGGGACTATCCAGCTCACGCACTGCGAGCAAAACCGGTTTCGCCTCGCCGGCGGCATCGGTAAGATTAATGGTATAGGGTAATAAGTTGTCGAGCCCGGCAGCCTTGCGTGAAAACACTACCGGTGATACGGCCAGCACTTTATCATCGCCCTTTATCATCAACTGGCTGATAACATAGCTTCCCCCGGGCAATTGCCGGGGCGCGGATACCCATTCATTCTGCGTGCCGGCTTTTTTACCGATTTTGATCGGTTCCCGCTGTTTGATCATTTGTCCCCCTGTTTTCTGCAGGGTGATTATAGCATCCAGACTATCCTGATTGCCGTTATAGTCGAGCTGCAGTACCAACTGGAAAGGCAGGTCCTGGCCGGGCAGGGACGGATCACTGGGGCGATCGGGCAC
>DATCJQ010000466.1:0-1856 GCA_036562745.1 Flavihumibacter sp. | reverse complement strand
GACTCTCCTTCGCCCGCAATGAATGGTTCGATCTGTTGCTGCTGGTGGCCCTGATTTCCTTCGCAGGCGTAATCGGTAACACAGTTGGTTACTGGTTCGGTCGGAAAATCGGTCCCACCATGTTCCGCTGGAAAGACAATTTCTTCTTCAAGAAACATTATCTCGAACAGGCACACGAATTCTACGACAAGCACGGTGGTGGTGCCATCGTATTTGCACGATTTCTTCCCATTGTGCGCACCTTCGCACCGATCGTGGCCGGAATTGTGGGCATGGATAAGAAAAAATTCGCCTTCTATAATATTGTGGGTTGTATTGCCTGGGTGGTGAGTATGATATTCGCCGGACATTTCCTCCAGAAATGGGTGAAATCGCAGTTCGGTTTCGAACTCAAGGATCACCTCGAGATGATTATCATCATCATTGTGCTCGTAACCACTGCACCCGTGCTGATCAAGCTCTTCACAGGCGGCAAAAAGGCGAAATCCTAGTTATACTGGTCATTCGATAACGATGAGAATACTGGTCATCCGCTTTTCCTCCATTGGTGATATTGTACTCACCACACCGGTAATACGCTGCTTGAAAAAGCAGGTGCCCGATCTGGAACTGCATTTCCTGACCAAAAAATCCTTTGTTTCGGTGGTGGAAGCGAATCCTTATATCGACAAGATTCATGTTCTGGATGAAGCACTGGATACCACCATCAGCCAACTGAAGGCGGAAGGCTACGACTGGGTGATCGATCTGCATCATAATCTTCGTACGCTGCGGATCAAGAAAGCCCTTAAGGTGAAATCGAAAAGCTTCAATAAGCTGAATGTCCAGAAATGGCTGCTCACGAATTTCAAGATCAACCTGCTTCCAAATAAACATATAGTTGACCGTTATCTGGAAACGGTGGCTCACCTCGGTGTTCGGAACGACGGGCAGGGCCTGGATTATTTTATTCCGGATGCGGCACAGACCAAACCTTCGGACTTGCCGGCATCGCATCAACTGGGATATATCGGCCTGGTGGTGGGAGCAGCCCATGCCACCAAAAGGCTGCCCCTGCATAAACTAAAGGAACTGGTGCAATTGATTGATCATCCCATAGTGGTGCTGGGCGGTCCTGATGATCGCGCCGTGGGGGATGTGCTGGCCGGGCTGGATCCCATCAAAATTTATAATGCCTGCGGTAAATTCAGCCTGAATGAATCAGCCGATCTGGTTCGAAAAGCTAAGTTGATTATCACCCACGACACGGGACTCATGCATATTGCGGCAGCATTCCGCAAGCCTATTATTTCGGTATGGGGAAATACCGTACCCGCTTTCGGTATGACGCCTTATCTGAACCAGCCCGGTGCGCCCAATGCGCAACAGGGATTGCATACCGGCGGGGTGGAAAAAGTGGAGGTAATGGGATTGCGTTGCCGCCCCTGTTCCAAGATCGGGTATAATGCCTGTCCGAAGGGACATTTCAAATGCATGGAGCAGATTGATCTTCATGAACTGCACAAAAAAGCGCAGCAAATTCTTGCTGCGCGTTAGGTATTTCTCTGAGTAAAACCTATTTGGCGAAAGCTCCCGTCCATTCTCCGGCGGCGTTAAACATGTTGAATCCCACCATGGAGTCCTCACAGAAGAAGGTTTTGGTCCATTCATCCTGCAGGTTGAAATAATTGTAGGTATTGGTGCTGGTTTTCACCAGATAACCCTTCCAGATTCCCTTCTCATCAAAATCCAGTACAACAAACTGGTTGGCAATTACCAAATAGCCGGTGAGTTTGTTGTCCTTGTCGAACATATAATATCCCTTCCAGTTCTGATTGGTAAGCGGATGCAGACTGAAGGAATACATGGGGTTGATG
>DATCJQ010000464.1:0-2636 GCA_036562745.1 Flavihumibacter sp. | reverse complement strand
GTTAAGATGGACTTAAACCGGGCTTTTCGGTTTTCGGGCAAACAGAGCCATAACATTCAGGATTCCCTGTCTTTTCATTGCAGTCAGTTTCGAGATTAATCAAAAGCAGCCGGACGTCCATCGCGCGTTATCGCGAATATAAACAAAAATAATAAAAATGTACTTATAAGTACATTTTTATTTTCGCAGTGCGAATGAGTTTGCCATCACCAACCACTTACTATGGCAAACGCACAATTTGATAGGGAGCTGAAGGCATTGGGGGCGCGACTGCGAACGCTGCGCAAGCACCGGCAGCTGAAGCTACTGGACATGGAAATACTATGCGGCATCCAGGACAGCAAGCTCAGCCGCATCGAACGCGGACTCGAGAATGTAGAGGTCCAGACGGTTTATAAACTGGCCCGCGCCCTCCAGGTGGAATTGAGAGACATCTTCGACTACGAAGGACCATTGCCCGATAACAAGAATTTTAAAGGGCCGGTCAGGTTCTAACCTTCTACAACCAAACTACTTGCCATATGAAAAGAAGAAACGCACTAAGCTTATTGGGTGCAGCCGGATTGGGAGCCGCGCTTCCGTCCTGGGCGAATCCAACTCCTAACTCTAAGAACAGAGAGGGCTTGCTGCTGAAGGAGGGCAGCTTTTCGCTCGATGGTACCCGCCTGCGGTTTTATCATCCCGGTATAAAAAAAGAGTTTAAAACCATCGCCATTGCCGACACCCACCTCTTTCGCGATGATGAACGAGGTCGCCCTTACCAGCAATACAGTGGCCGGATGGCGAAAGCCTATAACCAGACGCGCCATTACCTTACCGGAGAAGCCACCGATCCCGAGAAAAGCCTGATCGCAGCACTTAATCTCGCAGCGGATAAAAAAGCAGAACTCGTTTCACTGATCGGCGACATTGTGAGCTTCCCCTCGGAAGCAGCGGTTGATTTTGTGATGGAACATATGAAGAAGTCTGGACTGCGCTGGGTCTATACGGCCGGAAACCACGACTGGCACTATGAAGGGATGGAAGGATCACTCGCCGACCTTCGTGCCACCTGGATTCAGAAGCGCCTGCGCCCCCTCTATCAGAAAGACGACCCCATGATGATCGTCCGCGAGCTGCACGGGGTGCGGATCGTCGTGCTCGATAATTCAAATTACCAGATAACAGAGGCCCAGCTTGATTTTTTCAAAAACCAGCTCAGCTATAAACAACCGGTATTGTTGATGGTGCATATCCCGCTCTATGCACCAGGGCGATCCGTTGGCTTCGGTTGTGGTCACCCCGAGTGGAACGCAGCCAGCGATCGCAATTATGAACTCGAAAGAAGGGAACGCTGGCCCGCTTCGGGGCATACGGCGGCTACCATGGAATTTCATCGCACCGTCTTCAGTTCGCCGGAACTGATTGGTGTTGTAGCCGGACATATTCACCGCCCCTCACTGGATATCATAAACGGTATTCCACAAGTCGTTTCCGAAGCCAATTGCGTCGGCGCCTGCCTCGAGATCGAATTTCACCCGACGGGTACCCGTCGGGCACCCGTCGGGTGAGGACCGTCAAAAAACGGGGAGCACCTGGCTGTTTTATCGTTTAAACAAGGCTAAATTGGGTGTAAACACCTGGATTTTCCTATCCCCCTACCCGTCGGGTACCCGACGGGTGGTGATTAGCCCCCGGTTCTTTTCTTCTCGCGGATGCGGAGGGCGCTGTGATAAACGATCGGGAACACCAGCAGGGTGAACAGGGTGGCGGTAACCAATCCGCCGATGATCACGACAGCCAGAGGTTTCTGACTTTCCGAACCGATGCCCGTGCTGATGGCGGCGGGCAAGAGGCCGATGGCGGCCATCAGGGCGGTCATCACAACAGGGCGGGTGCGCACGCGAACAGCTGTTACGATCGCCTGTTTCAAATCACGGAGTTCGCGCAATTGTTTCTGGAATTCGGAAATAAGGATCACACCATTCTGCACACAGATACCAAAGAGGGCGATAAAACCCACTCCTGCGGAAATCCCGAAATTAATGCCGGTAATATGCAGTGCGAGAATCCCGCCAATCAGGGCGAAGGGTACGTTGATCAGCACATAACCCGCATCCTTGGCGTTTCCGAACATCACGAAAAGCAAGATAAAAATCAGCATTAGACTCAGCGGCACGACCTGGCCGAGACGCTTACTTGCGCGCACCTGGTTCTCAAACTCGCCGGTCCATCCGATCCGATAACCATCGGTTAGTTTCACATTGGCTTTCACCTTGCGTTGTGCTTCGGCAATGGTACTTCCCAAATCGCGCTCGCGGACCGAAAATTTCACACCGATGAAGCGTTTGGTATCGTCCCGATAGATAAATGCAGGACCGGTAACCTGTTTAATCGTCGCGATCTCCTTAAGCGGAACCCGGTTACCCGTAACCGTTGGGATCATCAGCATAAGAATATCGTTTTCATCTTTGCGATAATCCTTTTTATATCGAATACGGATATCAAATTTGCGTTCGCCCTCATATTTCTGCGTAACGGTACGTCCGCCGATAGCCATCTCAATCACCGCCTGTGCCTCTGATTTGGTAATTCCATAAATGGCCATCTTTTCCTCATCCAGCAGGATGCTGATCTCCGGTTGTCCCACATTGCGC
>DATCJQ010000461.1:0-1722 GCA_036562745.1 Flavihumibacter sp. | reverse complement strand
CGTCCAGCGTTAATACCTGGCGGTTTACTGTGACCATGGAAGCAATCGTTTTGGTTCGGCACAAAAATAGCCGGAATTGTGGTGGTTTTATAATTGTCGTGTCATTAAAACACATCCAACCTATCTTTGGCAAAATTTCGTGTTTACATGGAGGTGTTCAAATTCGGCGGAGCCAGCGTGAATTCAATCGATCGGATAAAATCTCTGGTACCCATTCTCGATAAGTACAGGGGAAAACCCTTACTGGTAGTGATTTCGGCCATGGGTAAAACCACCAATGCGCTGGAAAAAGTGGCTGCTGCCTTTTACGGGCAACACAAGGATGAAGCACTGGCATTGTTCCACCAGATCCGGCAACAACACCTCAACACTGCCAAATACCTGCTGGTAAAGGAATACCTTGAATGCGAGAAAAACCTGAACGCATTTTTTACCGAAGTGGAATGGCTGCTGCACGATACCCCGGTGCAATCCTTCAATTATTATTACGATCAGATAGTGTGTATCGGAGAACTGCTCAGCACCACCATTGTCAGCTCTTTTCTTAAGGAAGAAGGGGTGGACAATACCTGGATTGATGTGCGGGATATTCTGCGCACCGATGACCATTTTCGCGAAGCCAATATCGACTGGGAATACACCAGTCAGCAGGTCCGGAACCAGATTAAACCGCTGCTGGATAGCGGAAAAATGGTGATTACCCAGGGCTTTATCGGCTCAACCGATGAAAATGAAAGCACCACCCTCGGCCGCGAGGGAAGCGATTATAGCGCTGCCATTTTTGCCAACCTGCTGGATGCCGAAGACCAGACCATCTGGAAAGATGTGAGTGGCGTGATGAATGCCGATCCCAAACTCTTCCCCAATGCGGAGTTGATTCCCAGCCTGAACTATTCCGAGGTAATTGAGATGGCCTATTACGGGGCGCAGGTGATCCACCCCAAAACCATCAAGCCCCTGCAGAATAAGGGCATACCGCTTAAAGTGAAATGCTTTCTGGATCCCGCACAGGCCGGCACCACCATCCACAATCAGCCCATCCGCAACCTGCCTCCGATCATTGTATGGAAACAGAACCAGGTGCTGCTGCAACTGAAGTCCAGGGATTTTTCTTTTGTGGGTGAGCGTCCCGTAGCCCAGTTGTACCAGTTATTCGAAAAGCTGAATTTCCGTCCGAATATGACGCAGAACGGGGCCATCAGCTTCACCTGCGTGCTCGATGATATTCCCGAAAAGATTGAAGAACTCGCTTTCGGTGCCGCTGAACTTTTTGATGTGGAAATGGAAAAAGGACTCTCCCTGCTCACCATCAGGCATAACCGCGATGGGTTGCTGGAACAACTTTCCGACGGGAAAAAACAGGTACTGAAACAGGAAACAGAAAATACGGTACAAACACTGCTTCGCAATCAGGATGTGGCAGCCTCGCAATAATGATGTGGCAGCCTCGCAAAAAAGATGGTGGTAGCCTTGCAATAAACGGGAACCAGGGATTAGCGTCCAATTTCCCCAACGGGCTTATTGTTCTCAATCAGGATGGTCTGTTTAAGCTTCATGGGAACTGCCTTGCCTTCACGCACGGCAGGTTGCCAGTCGGGCATTTCTTCGAGTTTGTCGAGGATATGTTCGTTCAGCAAATCATTGCCCCCGCGCAGGATACGCGGATTCAGAATCTTGCCAGTGGCTGTCACGATAAATTCCACCAGCACATAAGCCGTATGC
>DATCJQ010000459.1:0-1613 GCA_036562745.1 Flavihumibacter sp. | reverse complement strand
GTTTCAAACAGTTCAAAGCTTCCTCCACTTAAATTATTTGTCTTAGGATTAATTGCCATTTCACTGTTATTGCCATTATTATTTCTTAAGTAAAAAAAGTTATTCTGATCATCCTGATGAACAAACCAGATTTGTTTTGTCCACTTGTCATATACGATACTCGCATCAATTTGTCCAAGCTTTGGATCATTAACAAGAATATAAGAACCGTCCCCAATCTTCGACTTGGTCTCAAGGTCAAAAAGAGACTTAGCAACCCAATTGTTTATATAATCTTTAGGTTCTCCTCCATCTAAGTCCAGATTTCGGATCGGATTATTTCCCGCAAAATGATAGGGGCTGTAGAAAGGATAACTTTTTGTCAACGGATCCCCAGACAGGAACTTGCCAAGCCTCGAATCGTATATCCTCATTCCATAATCCTGCTGATTTCCCGTTCCTTTTACTTCATTGTCGTTTTCTTTTCCATTAAACCCATATCGATACAAACCCGCGGTTCCATACATTCCCCTGCCCGTCACCTGGTTGCCTGTGCCGGCATAGGTTTCGTCAGCAATATAGGCCGTGAACTCATCTGTTTCGCCGCTTTCAAATTCGCCATTGATTTCAATGCTGTTGGATGCCACATATTCTACTGGTTGCAGGCCACCTCTACTGGAGAGCACCAGATCAACCGGTACGGTATAGCCGTTTACTTCCGTGGTGCCAGATACTTCCCCTCCCGGAATATTCAGCCCCATGCCTACCTGGCGGCCCGGCATCAGCATACCGAACGGATAATAGTCACTGGCACTGACCACCTCTGCCTGGAAATAATCCAATACCCCATCCTCGTTGGTATCTATACCGGCTTTTTTGTCGGACACCGTAGCCAGCACATTGCCCAAATGATTGCTTAACTCAAAGAACTTCTGTCCTCTTTCAAAGATAAGATCCTGACTGGTTCCCAGCAAATTGATGGAGGTGCCTTCGGGCAGCGGTACATCCATATTAATATTCCGGTTCCAGATGCCGATCCGTGCACTGCCATAGAGGTGATGCTCCCGCAGGCGAAGGGTGTCGGTGCTGAGATTGGTACCAGTGTACTCGTACACCGCCATCACATTACCCGACGCATCGCGGGAATACCAGGTATGCTGATCGGGTTGACCCAGGTACTGTACCCTCTTGCCAATGCGATTACCGGCTGCATCATAGGTGTAGGTGATGTTTGTAACATCCACCGGATTCACGGCTGCTTTTTCGATTGCCAGGATCTTCCCATATACACTCCATTGGATGTTGGTGATGTTTTCGGTTTTATCCTGTATCAGGTTACCAATGGCATCGTATACGTAATTGCTGTCGGCCGCATTGGCAAGACTGGCCAACTGATTATCGATATCAACGGAATAATTGGTAGAACCCACGGCATCAGCCACTGCCCGCAAGCGGTTATTGCGTTTAATGCCTCTATAACACTCCCCAATATTGAGACCATTAGGGCTTCTCTTTAAGTTATAAATCAGGCTGCGTTTTGCATGGATTTATCATATCGGCTCTTGGGTGTTTCACGTGTGGTATGGTGGATTTTATCGTGATAGTAGCTGATGTGGTTTTGAACTCCCTCATAC
>DATCJQ010000455.1:0-3076 GCA_036562745.1 Flavihumibacter sp. | reverse complement strand
GTACTTTTAAGTGCCACAGCGGCATTGGCCAGCACCACGGCATTCTGAGCCCAGGATCCTTTTCCGCCGAGAATACGTAAAAAGAGTTTGGCTGCTTCTTCCACCGTGTTGCCACCATAAATATCGGAAGGCTGCACCATTCTTTTTCCGATCTGAATCGGGCTCAGCAATTCTTCTCCTTTATTCGTAATAATCTTTGTATCGGAAGTCAGGGAAATTTCATCGTATCCGTCCAAACTGTGAATGATGGTGAACTGTCCGCCTGTCTGCTGCAGCAGATAATTGTACACCCGTGCCATTTCAAGATTATAAACCCCCACCACCTGGTAAGCCGGATCAGCCGGATTCACCATGGGTCCCAGCATATTGAAGAAGGTACGCATGCCCAGGTTCTTGCGAATGGGCGCCACCACTTTCAAAGCAGGGTGAAACATTGGTGCGTGCAGGAAACAGATATTGGTCTGATCCAGTTCCTTTTGCAGACTGCCATTATCATTTTTGAATTTATAGCCCAGCTGCTCCATCACATTGGAGGCTCCGCTGATGGAGGATGCACCATAATTCCCGTGTTTGGCCACTTTTTGTCCCGCGCCCGCCACGATGAAACAGGCCAGCGTGGAAATATTGAAGGTATTCTTGCCATCACCGCCCGTACCCACGATGTCCACTACTTTTTCGCCGTTCAGCTGCACTTTCACACAGAGTTCGAGCAGGGCATCGCGGAAGCCCTGAAGCTCCTCGATGGTTACACTTCGCATAAGGTAGACCGTCATAAAGGATGTGATCTCGTGCTCGTTGTACATCCCTTTTCCGATGTTTAGCAGCACGTCTTTGGCCATGCTTCTGGTGAGTGACTTATGTTCAAACAGGTATTGTAATATCTTTTTCATGCCTTTACTGCATTTACTAAATCGTTCTTGTTTTCTTTTGGGTGGCGGGGTTATGCTCCCAGCCAGTTGCGCAGCATTTTTTCACCATCCGGTGTGAGCACACTTTCCGGATGAAACTGCACGCCCTGCACATCGTACTGGCGATGGCGCAATCCCATGATCTGGCCGTTTTCATCCGTAGCCGTTATTTCGAGTTCAGCGGGAAAATCATTTTCGTCCACCACCCAGGAGTGGTAGCGTCCCACCTCCAGTGTGGAGGGCAGACCGGTGAATACATCCTGTGGTTTCAGTGTGCGTCCGGCCACCTGTGTAATCGGAGTAGCCACTCCATGGTAAACGCTGGACAGGTTGATCAGTTTGCCACCAAAAGACTGCCCGATGGCCTGATGCCCCAGGCAAACTCCCAGGATGGATTTGCTGGGCGCATATTGCTTGATCAGAGGTAAGAGCAGGCCGGCTTCTTCCGGAATTCCGGGTCCGGGTGAAAGGATGATTTTATCATAGGCATTTACCGCTTCGAGTGCAATCTGATCATTGCGACAGACATCCACTTTCTGCTGCGTAATTTTTTCCACCAGGTGCACCAGATTGTAGGTAAAGGAATCGTAGTTATCGAAAACTAAAATCTTCATATAGTTGGAATGGAGGGCTAGTTAATGGTTTCGGCAAGCAGGATGGCTTTTTTCAGCGCACCCAGTTTATTGTTTACTTCCTGCAGTTCACTTTCGGGTTTGCTGGCGGCTACAACTCCGGCACCGGCCTGGTAGGTGAGCGTGTTTTTACGGCTCAGCAGGGTGCGAATCATGATGGCATGATTGCAGCGTCCGTTGAAACCCATAAATCCCAGGGCGCCACCATAATAAGATCGCGAAGTAGGCTCGAAGCTGTCGATCAACTGCATGGCTTTGATTTTGGGTGCACCGCTCAGGGTTCCGGCAGGAAAGGATTTGGCCAGCAAGGTAAAGGGATTGGTATTCTCCGGAACCCGGCCCACCACCTCACTCACCAGGTGTATCACGTGCGAAAAATATTGCACCTGCTTGTAGTGCACCACTTCCACCTGGTCGCAGATACGACTCAGGTCATTTCGCGCCAGATCCACCAGCATTACATGCTCAGCATTTTCCTTTTCATCATTCAGCAACCGGGTGGTTTCCTGCTGATCCAGCGCATCGTTACCGGTCCTTTTATAAGTACCGGCAATGGGGTGAACCACGGCCCGGCCATTCTCAATGATCAGTTGCGATTCGGGTGATGAGCCCATCAGTTTGTAATCGCCATAGTCGAAGAAGAAAAGATAAGGTGAGGGGTTGATGCTGCGGAGTGCGCGATACACATTGAATTCATCTCCCTTGAATCCCTGTTGGAAGCGACGGCTAACCACAATCTGGAATACATCGCCGCGATAGCAGGACTGTATTCCCTTCCGCACCATTTCCATATACGCTTCGTCCGTCATATTGGAGCTTTCCACCCCATCGATCTGGAAGGGATAAACCGGCACATCCTTGCTGCGAATCAGCGATACCACCATGTCGATATCTGATTCCACGCCGTCGATCTTGTTTTCGCAGAGATAGAGTTCATCCTTGAAATGATTGATGGCAATCACGTATTGATAAAGGCGATACCGCATCAGGGGGATGGCTGCCTCTTCCGCCGACCGTTCGCGCAACCGGACCGTATCGAAAAACTGAACCGCATCATAAGTGGTGTAACCGTATAAACCCTGTGCGTACCCCTTGATACGATCGGGTTCGCCCACGGTTTCAAAGCGCTGCATGAAATTCCAGAGCTGGTCGGGCACTTCGGCCGGGTCCTTGATGGAAACCTTTTCGGGATCCTGTCCCGGATATTTATATTCAATACTATGTAGTGAACTGATTTCCATACCACCAATTGCATTGATACAGATAAAAGAGTAGCTATTATCTGCCACATGGTGATCGGTACTTTCGAGCAGGATGGTGTCGCGGAACTTGTCGCGCAGACGGAGATAAATGCCAACCGGTGTGTGCACGTCGGCCAGCATGGTTTTTATCGTTGTTTCGATCCGAATCTTCTTTTTTTCGTTTGCCATAATTACCGGTTTCCAAAAAACAATTAAAAAGCCCCGATGAATCCATCGGGGCCTTTTTTATTATGTTACACTATTTCATAGACATAGCATTACAATACCCCGTAAG
>DATCJQ010000451.1:0-1557 GCA_036562745.1 Flavihumibacter sp. | reverse complement strand
GAGAAGAAGAAAACAACAAAGCCGGTGATCCTGGTATCGACGCTGAGCTTTTACAATATCGTTTACTATAAACTGATTTCGCTGCTGCTGCGGATTCCGCTGGTGATTGATAACGTGGAATTTTTCTCTTCGATGAATATTCCCAAGTCGCGTTTGGTGAAATGGGATAACCATCTCTACGATCAGTATTCACCCGCCCTGGCAGATAAAGTGGTTGCCATCAGTTCCTTTCTGGCAGAGGTTGCAGCACGGAAAAAAGACAGAAAGCAGATCATCCAGATCCCTTCCATTGTGGAGTTTGAAAAATTCCAATCGGATGCGGTGGCCAGCGAGCCCTTTTTCCTCTATTGCGGGCACGCCGGGTATTTTGAAGTGATCGCCTTTATAATGAGTGCTTACGAAAAACTCGCCGATACCAGTTATGCACTCTACCTGGTATCGAATGGTGCCGGCTGGGAAATGGAGCGACTGCGAAAAAGAATTGCCGACAGTCCGAAAGCGGATCGAATCAAATTGTTCTCCAGACTGCCGCTGCAGGAGCTGGTGGATTTGTATATGACCAGCAAGGCCTTGTTGATACCGCTTCGGCCGACCGAGCAGGATCGTGCCCGGTTCCCGCACAAGATCGGAGAGTATTGCGCTTCGAAGAAAGTTATCCTTTCCACCAAAATCGGAGAAGTGGATCGCTTTTTCCGTGACGGAGAAACGGCGCTGCTGGCCGATACCTACGACGAACAGCAGTTTGCCGCCAAAATGCAGTTTGTGATCGATCATCCGGATGAGGCCGAAGCGATTGGACAACGAGGGCATGCATTGGGACTGCAGCTATTTGATCACAAAGCGCTGGGACAAACGTTAAAAACATTTCTGAGTGAATAAAGCAAACGACAAAATGAGGGTGATGATCGTGTTGCCGAATATGTCCACCCAAATCGAAGCCATTACGGGTGGTGTACTTTCGGCCACCATGAACCTGCTGCGCGGATTTGCCGAGATGGGCGAGCCCGAAGTGTTGCTGGTATCGATATCGGAAGAAGTGAAGGAGCCGCATACCATTCAGTTTGCGCCCAATTGCCGGATCTATTATATGCCCGAGGGGCCCTTTCCCTTCTCCACCCTGAACTATTTCTTTTTCAGCGTACGCCGCATGCGGAAACTGGTGAAGGAATTTCAGCCCTCGCTGATACACTATCAGATTGGAGGCACCCTCTTGTTCACCCGATGGGCCAGTATGTTTTCGGTACCGCACCTGATTACGATTCATGGCATACCATCCGGCGAGCTAAAGGTTGCACGAGGCGTTCGGCAGTGGCTGGAGATTTTTATCAACGGCGTGATCGGAGAATGGCTTTATCCGAAAAACATTATCCAGATATCAGCTTATTCAAGAGATCTGTTTAAGAAGCTGAAAACCGATCATACCTGTGTTATTCCGAATGCGATGCCCGAGCGTTGTGAGTCGATTCCGCTGAAGGAGAAAATGACGAATCACCTCGCTTTTGTAGCGGCCATCAAATACATCAAGAACCAGTCCTTTATGCTGGATGTGCTCTATGC
>DATCJQ010000449.1:0-6909 GCA_036562745.1 Flavihumibacter sp. | reverse complement strand
GGCTTTGTACGTGGGTATATCCAGTTATTCGGCGGATGAGACCCGACGGGCGGCGGCCATTCTCCGCGAGCTTGGCACTCCCTGTCTTATTCATCAGCCTAAATATTCCCTGCTCGATCGCTGGGTGGAAAACGGTTTGCTGGATGCCGTTGAAGAAACCGGGATGGGCTGTATCAGCTTTTCTTCCCTGGCGCAGGGATTGCTCACCGATAAATACCTGAATGGCATACCCGCCGGATCACGTGCATCCCGTCCGCTTGGAAACGGAGCGCTCGAACCCGATCAGATTACTCCGGAAAACATTGAAAAGGTGCGGAAGCTGAACCTGTTGGCGCAGGAAAGGCAACAAAGCCTGGCACAGATGGCCCTCGCCTGGGTTTTGAAAGATCCGCGGATGACCTCCGTAATCATCGGCGCCAGCAAACCCGAACAGGTGCAGGATGCCGTGGGATGTCTGCAGAACATGCATTTCAGTACAGATGAATTGAACCGGATCGAAACCATTCTTGCTGGCCAATAATGATCAGAACAAGATACGCACCCACACCGAGTGGATATCTTCATTTTGGTAATCTCTATTCCTTCATACTAACGGCTACGGTTGCACGGAAAGTTGGAGCAGAGATTCTGCTGCGTATTGATGATATGGACATGCAGCGGAGCAGGCCTGAATATCTTCAGGGTATTTACGACTGCCTCCGCTTTTTCGATCTTCCCTGGAAGAAGGATTTGCTGCAGTCAAAACGTCTTCCGCTGTATCAGAAAGCACTTGAAGAATTGCGGCGTAAGCATCTTGTGTTCGCCTGTACCTGCAGTCGCTCGATGCAGCAGCTGAAAGGGCAGCACGGCTGTGTGTCGGATTGTTCATCCCGAAATATTTCACTGGATGCTCCCCAGGTGAACTGGCGTTTTCGAACCGCTGATAGATTGATCACCATTAAGGAATACAATGGCGATGTGGTTCAAAAACCTGTGCCCGCTTCCCTGCGCCATTGGGTGGTGCGAAAAAAGGACGGACTTCCGGCCTATCAGTTGTGTTCGGTGGTGGATGATGGAGAGCTGGGCATTGACCTGGTAATCCGGGGCGAAGATCTTTGGGGATCCACCATCGCCCAGGTGGAACTGAGCCTGCATCTGGACACGCATCCCCTGGCGAATACCCATTTTCTGCATCATCCCCTGATTCTGGACCAAGAGGGGAAAAAATTATCCAAATCGGACGGCGCAGACAGCTTGTACCGTTTGCGCAGGGAAGGCCACAGCGCCCCGGAGATTCTGTCACTGCTTGCCCGACTGATTACAGGAAACGCCCTGCCCGTGCAGCATTGGACCGATTTTGAAGAAATTCTGCCCCTTTCTTAAATCCATTTTCCGGCGTATCGACTTCCATTCTTCATCGGATTTGCGCTGGCATGGTTCTTTTTATACAGCATCAGACTCCGATTATTTAACCTAAAACAGAATACTATGGAAGCGTGGAAAGAAAAAATTGCCGGTAACTGGAACATCCTAAAAGGAAAAGTGAAGCAACAATATGCTAACCTTACTGACGATGATCTGAAATATGTGGAAGGAAAAGAAGATGAATTGATCGGAAGAATTCAGAAAACATCCGGCAAAACAAAAGAGCAAATCATTGAATGGATTGATAAACTGTAATCAATCCCTCAAAAAGAGAGCCCCAACGGAATTTCCGATTGGGGCTTTTAGTCGTTGGTAATCCAACCGTCCTATAATTCTTTCATCCAGCTGCTTATTTCGGCTCGGGCAGTTTTGACGGCGCTTTCTCCCATACGGTAAGCCAGCTTCCAGTTATTGTTCTTTCTTTCATACTCGGTATTCACAAATTTCACCGATTTACCCACCGTGGTGGTGGCTGCTTTAAAGTCAACTGATTCGGTTTCTTTCAGGAAACGCTCCAGCTGCTTTTTCAGATAAGCATTCACATCAGCGGGATATTTATTTTCCCATTCCTTTTGTCTTTCGGCCACCTGTTGTTCCCAGCTTTGCTTCAGCATCGGATAGTTTTCCGAATACATTTTCACCATCTGGTTGTCGGGCAACTGTGCATCCTTGAGTGTTTGTTTTGCGGTCACCAGCAACTCTTCCACGGTTTTTTTCAGATCCCCGGTAGCGGTTTTCAAATTCTCTTCCAGTTGAGCTACTGATTGTTTGGCGCTTTCAATCAGTTGTTTCTTGAACTCTTCCGGAGTTTGAGGGGCGTCGGGACCATTGGGTTTTCTGCCTGCTCTCATCTGCTCGTATTCCTGTTTAAACGCAGCAGACTTAGTATATTTTTTTGCAAAGCCAATAGCAGCGGTCACCACTGCAGGATGGTCCGACAGTGGGATTTTCCGCGCTTCAGCCAGTTTGTAGGTATTTACATGACCATTGAAAAATGCCTGAGTAATTCGTTGCTGGGCCTGGGGTTCCGTGAGACCAATTTGTTTAAGAAACTCTTCCATGGCCCTCTTCACGGTAAAAGAACAAATCAGAAAAGCACCGGATAAGAGCGTAATAATGGCAATCTGCCTTCTACAGCTTAGCAAATATTTTTTCATACAATAGGTTTAATGAATATGGTTATACTGTAAAATTCAGCTGTATTCTTGTCTTGCAGCAACCAATACTGTATGAACTGTTTTTTTCCCGTGATGGGTGGGGCATTATCCGGATAGGCTCATTATTCGTTGGGCAGCTGCCGCAACCAGTTGATATCTGCCAGGGTAAGCCCTTCGCCGTCGGTGATCTTCCAGAGCCGGTCCTGCAGCCCTTCCTGGATCTGAAACCAGTCGGAACTGCCAGGTTCAAAATGGCTATAATTGATCTTTTTGTTTTTTATCTCTTTCAGGAAGGCGTTCACCAGCTCGGAATTGGTGATCGGTCCGAAATCGTACTCTACCGTAGGATCGGCCACGCCCTTCAATTCGTTCAGGCAGGAAAACAGCAGATTCACAACACAGCTGCCCCCGGTTGAACCCTGCGGAACGGGAGGCATTACCAGCAATACGCTGTCCAGCAGCAATCCGTTCTGCTTGGTTTCGATACGGGAAACGACGATCAGTCCGGGCGGGAATAAAACCTCCAGCGGGCCGGTACCGGAGAGGGCGGTATCGCGCTCGAGTTTGACGGTGACACTTACAAAAAATCCCGCCCCGTCGAGCTTGCAGGAGCCTTCTGTGGCGCCTTCCTCATTTCCGATGATGGTTTCCACCAGGGTTACACCGGGGGGCAGTTCAAAGGGTGTTCCGGTTGGCATACCACCGCGGTTACCAAAGCCCGGTATGGAACCCGGCCTCTCATTTCCGTAAAGGACCGGTTGGTCGTCATCCCCTTCTTTATCCGTTTTTGAGCAGGCCAGGAAGAGGCTTAGTATCAGGCCGAGAATGAAAATTTTGTTACGCATAAATTCTTTTTTGGGCGGAAACGGAACAGGATCCGCCCGACGAAATTAGCAGTCGGGAGATTCGATTTTCCGGCAGGTGGGGCGGATTGAGGATAAGGGCACCTGAACTTACAAAGGGCCCGATGAAATGGGGGCAGCCCGACCCGATAATTCCACGTCAGGGGCGATTCTACACAGAAAGCCCGGCGGTATGGCCATGGCGTATTAATTGCAGAAAAGGGAGAAAATCATTGTTATGAAAAAGCAGTTATGTACCATCTTCCTGGCAGCCGGACTGGCGCTGGGAGTTTATGCCCAGGATGAAACCACCGTTCAGGATCGCGATCTGCCGGCCGGTATTCAAACCAGCTTTAAATCGCAGTTTGCCGATGCCAATGGCGCCGAGTGGAAAATGAAAGACGGTAAATACAAAGTAAACTTCAAAAGAAACGGAGTGAAAAATATGGCATCATTCGACGAAACCGGGAATCTGCTTTCAAAAGGTGTTGAAATCAAGGAAAACGAGTTGCCTGCAGCCATCACGACCGCCGTTAGCACCGGATATGCCGACCGTAAAATCGATGAAATCTATCGCGTCGAAACCAATGGAACCACTAGCTATATGGTTAAGCTGAAAGGTGATCCCAAAACCAAATTAATGTATTCCGAAGACGGACAAATTATCAAGGATAAATCATAGGAGTTTTTGGTCAGGGGCGTGTAGTGCGCCCCTTTTTTACTTTTAAACCGGCTTTATGCAGATACAAAAAAACAGGGGAGAACACAGAAAACTCGGTGTTGCGCTGGTGGGAGTGGGGGAGTACGTGGTTGATCAGGTGATACCGGCCCTTCAGGAAACCCAATATTGCGAATTGAAAGGATTGGTTAGCAGTGAACCGGAGAAACTGGGGCCCCTAAAGGAGCAATATCAACTTCCGGAAGAAAATATTTATTCCTACGACCGGTTCGATGAAATCAGTGATAACCCCGGGATCGATATCGTTTATATCGTGCTGCCCAATTCGATGCATGTTGAATACTGCATCCGGGCAGCAAAGGCGGGAAAACATATTATCTGCGAAAAACCCATGGCCGTGAATCGGGTCGAGTGCCTGGATATCATCGAAGCGGTGGAGCAGGCCGGGGTTCGTTTCTCCATGGGCTATCGGCTGCATTTCGATCCTCATCATATCGAGATGATGCGGCTGGGACAGCAGGAACTGTTTGGCCCTGTTAAACGCATGATTCTGCATAATAGTATGGACATAAAAGACAGTTCTCCATGGCGACTCGATAAAAAACTTTCTGGTGGCGGACCTCTTATGAATAACGGTGTCTATTGCGTGCAGGCAGCCATCTACCTGAGCGGACAGTTTCCCACCGCCGTGGAAGCCCGTTTTGCACCCATCACCGATAGGAAACGGTTTAAGGAAGTGGAAGAGGGAATCGAATGGACTTTCTATTTCGATAACGGCCTGGAAGCGCATTGTGAAACCAGTTATACCAAGGACCAGAATCTGATGCGCGTGGAAGCCGAAAGGGGATGGTTTGAATTGTCGCCCGCTTTCGCCTATGACGGATTGAAAGGAAAAACCTCTGAGGGCGAAATATCCTTCGAACCCGTAAATCAGCAGGCTACACAAATGGATGATTTCGCACTCTGCATTTTAACCGATCGCGAAACGCGAGTACCTCCTGAAATGGGATTGCGTGATGTGGTTATCATGGAAGCCATCTACCGCGCTGCCAAAACAGGTGAACGAATCAAACTGGAATTACAACAGTATGCCACCAGTCCGGAATATTGATCAGTACCGCAAAATGCACCCTCGCTTTGAGTTGGGCGGACTTACTGAAAATAGGCTTCAATCCAGTTGTATTCTGCCTGCCAGAGATCCTGCATCGCTTTGATATAGGCCGATGCCGCTTTGTTGTATTCCGACAATAACAGGCGTCCGGCCTTATAGCTTTCTTCCAGATTTTGCCGGTTTTCGAGAGCCAGCCCGGCTATCTTTTTACGATGCTCAATCTGCTTTTCAGCCCTTAATATTTTGTTGAGGGTCTGTTGCCGGCTGATGCTGTCCAGTTCAGCCTGTTCTTCCAGGCGCAAACTGCTGAACTGCCTGTTCAACTGTTGTTTTTTCAGTTGGGGTGTGCTCCATATCAAATCGGATATTGGTAAACGTAAAGCAATATTCGCATAACTGTTTCCATACCAGCGATCGGAGTTGAACAGGTTGAAGGAATTACTATAAAACTGCGTGCCATAATAGCCATTGAATGTTACACTCGGAAGCAGTCCACGTTTAACGGAACTGATCTGTAATTCCGCCAGCTGATCTTCCAGTTGCAAAATCTTCAGTTCATATTGGTTGGCCTGGCGGGATTTTAAAAAAGATTTGATGGTGGCGATGTCTGAACTCAGCTGCACCACGGAATCCAGCGAAATATATTTTTTCAGTTCAAGATGCGCGTCTACCAGTACCGACCAGGCTTCGCTCAACTGCAGTTTTTTTCTTTCCATCTCCTGCAATGCATTATTGTACTCGTAGGAGGATTCTCGTCCCGCCTGCAGCCTTTCCCTGCTGATTTCAAGCACCGCAGCATAGGTAATCGAATCCTCTCTCGACAGATTGTATTGGTGGGTTGCCAGCACCACTGAAGCATAGGCCAGGGTTGCCTTTTCCTGCCAGTCTTCGAGTGTTTGCGCAAGCTCAAGTTTTGCTTTCTCCAGTGCAATTTCTTTCTCCTTAATGGATGGCTTTCGCGCCGGATCGAACAGGTTCCACTGCAGTTGCAATCCCGCCTTCGAAGTCCATTTGGTGGCAAATTTCAGGGGCAGGATTTCATCCCCTCCGGCATTGGGATCAAATGCGATCGCGGGTACCGGCGTGGTGGGGATGATCAGGTTGCGCTGCAGGTTGCCATCGCCCCAGAACACGGGCAAACGATCCCGCAGGGCAATGGTTCTCTCTGTTTCACGCATCGATACCTGTAACTGCTGCTGGCGATATTTCTGAAATTGCCTGGCCTGTTCCCAGAGGGTTTCGATACTCAGCGATTGCGCCTTGCCCAATAATGGAAAACAGCATAATAATATCAGTTTGAATTTTTTCATATTAAAACACGGATGCTGGTTCGAGTTTGGAGATTTTTCTTACTGCAAACAAAGAGCCACCGACAGAAATCACCAGGGTTACCATCAGCAGAAAAAGCACAAAGGGCCAGGATAAATCGATATACAGTCCGCTCTTGCGCACACCGAGCTTGAATGCGTAGAGCAGAAGAGAGGCAATCAGAAAGCCGAGCACTGCATACAGAAATGCCTGCGCCACAATAAGACGATTTACATAACGGTTTCTAGCACCAATAGCTTTCAGCGTTCCGTAGTCCTTGATCCGGTCGAGCGCAGAAGAATACAGCGTAAGGCCGATGATGAAAAATCCGCTGATCATCGCAAATACCACCAGCGTGCCGAAACTCATCCCCATATTGGAGGAAACCAGTATCTCTTTCACGGTGGA
>DATCJQ010000447.1:0-3667 GCA_036562745.1 Flavihumibacter sp. | reverse complement strand
CCTTCATTGATGGCCCTGATTTCGGCGGCCGACAGTTTTTTGAATCCGGATGGCAGATCCTTGAACTGGGCTTTGTGAATGCTTTCCAGGAAGGGGATACGGTCCACCGGTTTCAGCGGGGGCAGGTTTTCACCGTTATACGGACGGAAAACAGAACGCAGATCACCGCAGATGGCACGACGGAAACTGCTGATCTGTTCACATTCGATCTTCTTACCGGTCTTGTGACTCAGGAAATGTTCCAGAAACTGGATGGGCGATGTGAGATCGAATACCTCGGAGTTTACAAATCCGCCGCGCGACCAGGGCGATGCAATCACCATCGGAACACGATAACCCAGGCCGATCGGTCCCTCCAGCATATCCTTGTCGCGCGATTTCATCCATCCCTGCTCACGACTTACCCATTCTTCCTTCGTGTCGATGCCGGCCGATACCTTACCGCTGTTGGGTTTATAGGGATTGGGCGGTACAAAGGGCGGCATGTGATCGAAATAACCGTCGTTTTCATCATAATTCAGGATGAAGATGGTTTTCTTCCATACTTCGGGATTTTTTGTAAGGATATCGATCACCTCGCTCAGATACCAGGCACCATACCAGGGCGCACCCGGGTGATCGGAGAAATTACAGGGAGCAATTACCCAGGAAACCGTGGGCAGTTTGCCATTGTTCACATCTTCCCGGAATTGATGAAGCAGATCTCCCTTGGGAATTTGCATGGTGCGTTTGGTATTGCCATCCATGTATTCGATGGTTTCCAGACTGCGATAATTGGGGTCATTACGGTTATCGCTAAACGCTTTTTCATGCAGGTTGCGATCCCACTGGGAAAGCTTGTTATAATTTTCATCTGAATACTCCACGATTGCTTTCTGCGCATAGGCATACGCTTTTTCGAGCCGATCCAGTTGTTTTTTCAGCCGGGGCAATTCCTTGCTGTCTGCTGCTGTTTGGACAATTTTTTCTTTTTGCTCCTTGATCTTCACGGGCAGTTGGTGGATGGCTTTAGCAAGGTATTTTCTGTGTCCGTATGAGAAACGAACCCGATACTGCTTAAACCACTCGATGGGGTTGTTGGTGAAGTTGGCCAGCCAGTCTTCCTCCTCACCTTCGAAACCGGTTTCCAGACTGATTTCATTCTGATAAATCTTCCAGGATATATTGTTTTCTTCGAGGTATTCGGGGAAGGTTTTCCAACTGGCTTCGTTTTCGTAGCTCACATCGGAGTTATACACATTGGCCGGCACTTCCGGACTGTGTTTCTCCCGAATGGTGCCTGTCCAGAAATGCAGGCGGTTGGGCGTGGTTCCTGTGAGTGATGAACAGAAATGGTGATCACACACTGTGAAGGCATCGGCCAGCGCATAGTAAAAGGGGATATCCCGGCGATCAAAATATCCCATGGTCATGGGCATACCCTCACAATCTTTGTGACCGGTTTGTTTGGCATCGAGCCAGTTGTCGTAGTGCCCCTCGTTTCGTGCGGCGGTCATATCATCCCAGCTATGTGGTAAGGAACCCAGCCAGGTGATCTTGCTCTCCTTCAGCTCGAGGCGGAAAGGAGCATAGGTTTCTCCCTTTTTATTGGTCTGAGCCCAAACCTTATTGCGATTGGGCAAACGAATGGCACGCGGGTCGTTAAATCCACGCACCCCCTGCAGGGTACCATAACAGTGATCGAAAGAACGGTTTTCCTGCATCAGGAAAACGATGTGTTCAGCATCAAGATACGTGGTGCCGGGTGCGGGATTGATGGCGAAAGCTTTCTGAATGGATGCCGGAATTCCGTTCAATAGTCCGGTGCCACCTGTTAACAGAGCTGCTTTGCGTAGGAAGTCTCTTCTGTTTTCCATGTTTTTTCAATTCTACGGATTTGATCCAGGGTTTATAATGTTGGTGTTTGCAGTTTGTAATTTTATGATTGTTTATGAGAGTGGTTCAGGCCTGGGGCCACCTGCGGGCCTTGTATTGTCTTCGGGCAACGGAATGAACTCCTTATCATCATTGGGAGGTAAAATGATCCTTCCCTGTTTCCAGTCTTCCTTGGCCTGCTCAATTCTTTCTTTTCGGGAGGAAACAAAATTCCACCAGATATACCGGTCGCCCAGCGGTTCACCGCCCAGCAACATCAGGGTCGTTTTCTCCCTGGCGATGAGCACAGGCTCGGCACCCTTCTTAAATACAATCATCTGGTTTTCGTGATAAGTTTGCCCGTTGATTTCGATTCGCCCTCTTACCAGGTAGAGGCCTCTTTCCTCGTGCTGGGTGGGCAGATTGAAGCGGGTGCCGGGTTCGAGTTCCACGTGCAGATAGAACATCGGTGAAAAAGTGTGCACATTGCTTTTGAGTCCGTATGCATTTCCCGCGATCAGTCGCATCCAGATCCCCTTATCGGTATAAACCGGCAGCTGATCGGGTTTGAAATTGGTGAAATCCGGATCGGTCTCTTCATCCTTTTCCGGAAGGGCCACCCAGGTTTGAATCATTTCCAGCCCGCCTTCCTGCCATACTGCCGGATCTTCAAACCGCTCGGAATGCGCAATGCCCTTGCCGGCCGTCATCCAGTTTACTTCACCCGGAACGATGACCTGTTCAACCCCCAGACTGTCGCGATGCGTCACCTTGCCCTCAAGAAGATAACTCACCGTCGACAACCCGATATGCGGATGCGGCAACACGTCCATTGATGAGGGCACAGCCGGCGCCACACTCAAAGGTCCCGCATGGTCCATGAATATAAATGGCCCCACCATTCTCCTCAATCGAAACGGAAGGATCCGTTTCACATTGATGGATTCGCTGATGGCAGCAGTCCGGGCTTCGATGACAAGCTCTATCATAGCGGAAAATTGTGGTGAACGATACCTTGAAAATAAGAAGGTTCATCCATAGCTGCGCCGACTTTTTTCACGGTGCATTTCGTAGATTGTATTTTGATAATGTAAGCCGTTTAATGAAGATTAAAATGCGCTTTATGTTGTATTTCTGTTAGATAAATTATGTAGAAACAGTACAAAAATGGAGTTGTATTTAGTTTAACTTAATATAACGGTAAAGAATAACCGAAAATAGAAATATGAAGAAGCTGTGTTTCAGTAAAGCGATTTCGATCAGTAAGCTATTGGTGGCGGGATTGTGTTTGACAGGATTGTTTTTTCTTCCCGAAAAAACTTTTGCACAGGTGCCCGACAATTATCCGGCCAGTTATGCAAGCAAGCCCCGGTTTAAGGCGTTGCTTTATTTCAGCGAGCGTGTTGAGGAAGCCCATGTTCAGTTTGCCCATCAGGCCATTCGTTTTTTTCGCAAGCTGACCGTGGGCGAGGGGTATTTGCTCGATACCACTCAAAATCTTTCGCTCTATCCTTATGAGAAGCTGAAGGAATATCAACTGGTGATTATGACGAATGTGAGTCCCACCCAACCTCAAGAGCGCGCCGCATTTGAGCGATACATGGAAAATGGTGGTGGCTGGATGGGTTTCCATGCCGCGGGTTATAACGACAGGAACACTAACTGGCCCTGGTTTAAAAAATTTCTGGGGGGCGTTTCTTTTTATTGCAATAACTGGCCGCCGCAGCCGGCCAAACTCTTGATTGACAGGGCCGACCATCCCGTAACCAAAGCCCTGCCAGCATCTTATATAGCACCGGCCAGTGAATGGTAC
>DATCJQ010000445.1:0-3828 GCA_036562745.1 Flavihumibacter sp. | reverse complement strand
CTCAGCGCCCTGTTCAGTTCATATTTTCGGATACCCTCGGCACCCCAGGAAAAATGCGGGATGTACTTTGGCAATAATCCCGTGCCGAATACGCTCGAGGATACTCCCACCACGGTGCCGGTGTTAAAGCAGGTATTGATGGCCGAGCGACTGTAATCGCCCATGATCAACCCGCATTTATTTCCTACCGAAGCCCTTCCTCCCTCGGAGGGCGGATGATAGATGAGGATCGGTCCGGCATTATTCTTCACGTTGGAAGCAGATGTGCCAGCGCCCAGGTTGCACCACTCCCCGATTACGGCATCGCCCAGATAGCCCTCATGAGCCTTGTTCGAATAGCCCATCATCACGGTGTTTTTGATTTCACCACCGGCCATGCAATAGGGGCCAATGGTGGTGGCGCCATAAATCTTTGAGCCCATTTTCAGCACCGCATTGGCACCGATGGCCACTGGTCCGCGCAGGCAGCTTCCCTCCATGATTTCCGCATTCGCCCCGATATAAATCGGACCGGCGCTGGCATTGAGTACACAGGCTTCCATTTGTACGCCCTCCTCCAGAAATACCGGGTGGTTGCCCAATACCTGGTTGGTGGAGGAAATGGGGGCCGACTCGCGATTGGCCGTAAGTAATTCGAAATCGAGCCGGATCGCCTGATCGTTCAACTGGAAAATATGCCAGGGCGCATTGATGGCCAGCAAGGGACCCGCGTATGGTATGGTCTGGTGGACTTTGATTTTATGCAAACTGCTCACATCCCTGGCATCAAAATGCAGGGCAATGGCACCGGCCTGCTCATGAATAAGCGCTTCTCCGGGTTGCAGGGCCCGAATGGCCTGAGCCAGTTCTGGATTGGGTAAGATATTCGCGTGCAATAAGAGATAGGTTCCCGAAGGAATTGAATTGTCGATCACAAAGGATCGCTCTGTCTCCTTGTAATCACCCTCCCATTTTGAAAAGCCTTCCAGCCCCAGCGTACGCTCCCATTTTTCGCGAATGGTCAATATGCCCAGCCGGATCTCCTGAATATGCCTGGTTAGATGAAACGGATATAAATTTTCCGGATTACAGTGTTCCTCGGAAAAGATGATGCATTGCATGCACTAAAGATAGGAATAAAAAAAGCCGGCGGGTCGCCGGCTTTCTGCTTATTTCTTTGCGTATTTCTTTTTGAACTTGTCGATACGTCCTGCAGTATCCAACATAACATTTTTACCGGTAAAGAACGGGTGAGATGTGTTGGAAATCTCCAGTTTGATCAGCGGATACTCATTACCGTCTTCCCATTGAATGGTTTCTTTAGAAGCAGCGGTAGACTTGCTCAGGAAAGAAACACCATTACTCATGTCCTTGAACACAACGAAGCGATAATTCTGCGGATGGATACCTTGTTTCATATTTGATATTTTAAAGGTCGTACGGATTTTGCCGTACTGTTTTAATTTTTTAGGAAATGCAAAATTAGAACATTCCCATGGATTTTGAGCAGGATTTATAAAAAAATACTGATCTCGTAACTAATTGATTATTAACTCTTCATGTTAACGTACTGCAGGGGAATGCCCAGTCCCCAGCTTTTGCTCGCCTGGATCACGGCCTGCAGGTCGTCAATTTTCTTGCCGGTTACCCGAACAATATCGTCCATAATGGCTGCCTGCACTTTCAGTCCGCTGTCTTTGATCAGCTTCACGATTTTCTTGGCATCCTCCTGTTTCAGACCGTTCCGAACCGGGATTTCCTTTTTCCAGAGTTTACCGCTCTGATAGCCGGCTTTGGCCTCGAAATCGTAAATATTGGCGTCCAGTCCCTGCTTGATCGACCGGCTGATGAGCACATCGGTTACCTGGTTCAGTTTCATTTCGCTTTCCACAGCAATGGTTAAGCGGAAATCCTTCTTGTTCAGATCGATTTCCACCGGCGAATCCTTGAAATCGAACCGGTTCGTGATTTCCTTACGCACCGTATTCACGGCATTGTCCAGTGTCTGAATATCTACTTTGCTTACGATATCAAATGATGGCATAGGTATAATTTTTCCCCCTGATCGGGTGAAGCAAAGGTAAAAAAAAACGTCCTGTAGACACAGGACGTCATGAACCTTAAACTAACACTCATAGAGAAAAACTATTGCTGCGAGCTGCTTCCAACCCGGTTTTGTTCGTCTGTGGCGCTGCCGGTCCGCCTTCTGGGCTGTGAGCCATTGCCCTTGCCAAACCGATAGCTGAAGTTGAGCGATACCCGGCGGCTATCCCATTTTGCATTGATCTGGGTATCGATATTGCCGAATTTGGTATATCCCCGGAACCGCATCAGATAAAACGGATCCACTACCGAAAGCTTGATGGTGCCCTTGGTTTTCAACACCTGTTTCGATAATCCAAATGAGAACAGACCTATCGGTTTTGAAATGATCAAACCTCCCTCCTGCATTTTGGTCCGGTAGAATCCGCTGATTTCCCCTCCCCAGGTTTTGGCAAACTTGAACTGGTTATTCATATTGCCCACGAAGGAGGTGACAGATGCATCCAGCGGCGTGTTGTTCACAAATCCCTCGAAATAACTGTTGAATGCATTGCCGTACAGAGAAATGGTCCACCATTTGGTCAGCGGCTGATTATAACTGATGGCTAACCCGATATTGCGTCGGGTGGCAATATTTTCCTTGGTCTGGAAGGTAACTTTGGAATCGTCATCCTGCTTCAGGATATCGTTGATCACATCCGTTGTTCGGGTATAGTTCACCGTTGTATTCAATACACCCTTATAGTTATGCGAGAACTCAATATTATGAGTGAACTGCGGTTGCAGGTTGGGGTTGCCCATGCGGAAAGTGTATTGATCCAGGAAAAACTGGAAGGGGTTCATATCCTGGTAATTCGGGCGTTCGATCCGGCGACCATAATTGATGGTCAGCGTATTCTTTTCATTCAGTTTGTAACTGGCGAAAACGGTCGGAAAAAGCTGAACATAGTTCCGGATGAATTTTTCATCGTTTACCTTCTGGCGTCCTTTCGCATAGGTATGCTCCAGGCGCAGTCCCGATTGCAGCGACCATTTATTGAATTCCCCGCTCCAGTTCAGGTATGCGGCGTTGATATTCTCTTCGTAAATGAACTGGTTGGTACGGGTGAGGTCGTTTTCCCAGGCCGGCAGTTCATCATTCCAAACCCTGTATTTAGCATCATTGTCGGTGGTAACATAACTCGACTTGATACCGCCTTCCAGCCTGGAGGTTTTGCTCAGCGGGTGGGTATAATCAGATTTAAAACTCAGGATCCGGATATCCGAGGGAAGATCACCACGGAGTAAGAACGAATCGCTGATAATATCTGATGGCAGCAAATGGTTATAGTTATCAGAATTTTGTGTGGCATTGGAACCATACCAGATATAATCCAGATCGGCTGTGAGTTCTCTTCCGGTAGTGTCCAGTCTTTTTCTGAAATACAGGTTGGTTCCCGCATTCTTCCAGGTATCGCTGTTCACCCCTGAAGCGTAGTTGGCTGATTGCGGATCAAATGTTCCGTCATAAATCATGGCCGTACTCCGGGTGCTGAACTCTCGCGGATTATAGGTGCCAGTCAATGTAACTCCAATGGAGGTATTCTTATCAAAATTGTATTCCATTCCGGTCCGCAAATTGGCATTGGTGGAATGAAATTTACCCTCCGACACCTGATCAAACAAGGAACCGCTGGGATCACCATCCCTGGGCGCAAACTTTCGAACCAGGTTCAGATCATTGAATCCCTCCCAGTAAGAAAGCCCCAGGGTTCCGAATAAGCTTATCTTGTCCTTTTTATAATTGAGGTTGAGACTATTGGAAGA
>DATCJQ010000437.1:0-7075 GCA_036562745.1 Flavihumibacter sp. | reverse complement strand
ACTTCCATCACGCTGGCCGTGGTGTTCCTGCCCATTGTGTTCCTGGAGGGATTCGTGGGAAGACTGTTCCGCGAATTTGGTATCGTGGTAGCCGGTGCGGTGCTGATATCGGCATTCGTATCGCTAACGCTAACGCCGGTTCTAAACGTGAAGCTCACCCGAAAAAATGCCAAACCCTCCTGGTTCTATCGGAAGACGGAACCATTTTTCCGGGCGATGGAAAACGGTTATCGCAAAACCCTGACCGGGTTTATGAAGGTTCGCTGGGTGGCGTTTATCATTATCGCGATCTGCTTCGGCATAATCTACTTCATTGGTACCAATATGCAGTCGGAGCTTGCCCCCATGGAGGATCGCAGCCAGTTCCGTCTGTCGATCACGGCACCGGAGGGTACATCCTTCGACTATATGGATAAGTATATCGACCGGATCGGACAGTTCGTAATGGATTCAGTTCCCGAAAAGCGGGTGATGATCACCGTTACAGCTCCCGGATTTTCAGGAACGGGCGCGGTGAACACGGGTTTCCTCCGCATGGTGCTGGTTGATCCCGATGAAAGGGAAAGAAGCCAGCAGGATATAGTTGACATGGTTAACCGAAACCTGCCCCGTTTTAACGAGGGACGTGCATTCGCGATTCAGGAACAGACCATCCAGGTAAACCGTCGCGGCGGCCTGCCTGTGCAGTTTGTGATTCAGAACATCAACTTCAACAAGATCCGCGAGGTATTGCCCAATTTCCTGGAAGAGGCGAACAAGAGTCCGGTTTTCCAGGGTGTGGATGTGGACCTTAAATTCAATAAGCCCGAACTGCGCGTGAACATCGACCGTCTGAAAGCGAGTCAGCTGGGCATTTCGGTGGAAGATATCTCCTCCACCCTGCAGCTCGCGTTGAGTAACCGTCGTTTGGGGTATTTCACCAAAGATGGAAAACAATACCAGGTAATCGGACAGCTGGCGCGGAACGACCGCGACGAGCCCACCGACCTGAAAACGGTGTATGTGAGAAGTGCATCCGGACAAAATATTTCGCTCGACAATATCGTAAGCTTTGAAGAGGAAACGACCCCGCCCACCATCTACCATTTCAACCGGTACAAGTCGGCTACCGTTTCTGCGGGACTGGCACCCGGCAAGACAATCGGTGATGGTATCAAGGAGATGCAGCGCATTGCCGACGAGCTGCTGGATGAAAGTTTCTCCACCGCCCTGTCGGGTTCATCGCGCGATTTCCAGGAAAGTTCGAGCAATACAAGTTTCGCCTTCCTGCTGGCGCTGGGGCTCATCTTCCTGATTCTGGCAGCGCAGTTCGAAAGTTTTATCGATCCCTTCATCATCATGATTACCGTGCCGCTGGCTATTGCCGGGGCGCTGTTATCGCTGTGGATATTTAATCAGACCATCAATATCTTCTCACAAATCGGGATGATTATGCTGATCGGTCTGGTTACGAAAAACGGTATCCTCATTGTGGAATTCGCCAACCACAAACGGATCGAGGGCATGGCAAAATCTCCGGCCGTAATTGATGCCGCGGTAAGCCGTCTGCGTCCGATTCTGATGACCAGTCTGGCTATGGCCCTGGGTGCTCTGCCACTGGCACTCTCGCTGGGTGCCGCATCCACTAGCCGTATTCCGCTGGGTATCGTGATTGTGGGAGGTATCATGTTCTCGCTGGTTCTGACACTTTATGTAATCCCGGCGATTTATTCTTATCTGTCGTCCAGCAAAAAAACACATAGTGAACTGGATGAGATTGTGACCGTTCCGGTTTCGGCTTAATTAATGAAGCATTTATGAAAAGCAGCATCGTCTTTTGTCTATTACTTGGCACTATCAGTTTTACCGCCCGGGCACAACAGGTTTTAACAGTGGAGATGGCGGTGGATATGGCGCTTCGTAATAACTATGAAATCCGTCTGGCCCGGAATGATTCGGCCTCCTTTGCGCTGGATAACGATTATGCCTGGGCAGCCTTTCTTCCCACGCTGAACGGAACCGCCACCAAGGTGTGGAACACGAACGCGCAGAAGCAGGAACTGGCCAATGGTCAGAAGCGCGACACATCGGGCTTAAGGTCGGGGAATATACAGGCTTCCCTGAACCTCAACCTCACTTTGTTCAACGGGTTCAAGATGTTTGCCACACGGGAACGGATAGCCGAACTGGAGAAACTGGGCACCCTGAACCTGCAAAGTCAGATCGTGAATACCACGGCAGCCGTTATCAGCAACTATTATAATATCGTACGTCAGAAACAGATGCTGAAAGCGATTCTCGAACAGAAAAGCATCAGTGAGGAACGCGTGAAACTGGCCGATAAAAAGCTGAGCGTGGGACTGGGCGCCAAGCCCGAACTTTTACAGGCCAAGGTGGATCTGAATGCACTTACGGCATCACAGAACCAGCAAAACACGCTGATTGAGCAGTTAAAGGAACAATTGAACCAGCTGATCGGATTCGACCAGAATGCCACGATGTACGACGTGCAGGATTCCATTCCCATCAATTACGATCTAACGCTGGAGGATATCCGAAATAATCTGGAGAACCAGAACCCGGAGCTGCTGATAGCCCGCAAGAATATTGATATTGCCAGGCTGATATACAAGGAAAGAACGGGCGACCGTTACCCGGTGATCAGTTTTAACTCGGCTTATAATTTCAACCGGCTGACCAACCAGGCGGTAATCAACAACTTTACGCCCCTGTTTAACCGCAACCTGGGCTTCAACTATGGGTTCGGCATCACCATGCCCATCTTTAACGGGTTCAATGCAAAACGTCTGCAGCAGCAGGCTAAGATTGATATCATGCAACAGGAATTGTTGCTCGACAACACCCGCACCCTGCTGGATGTTCAGATCAACAATGCCTTCCGGAACTATGAGCTGCAGAAACGAAATCTGGCACTCGAAGAAGAGAATATCGTGCTGGCCAAGGAAAACGTGTTCATTGCCATGGAGCGTTTCAAACAGGGCGTGAGCACCTACCTCGAACTGCGGGAGGCGCAGATCAGTCTGGCCGACGGATACGACCGCCTGATCGCAGCGCGGTACAATGCCAAGCTGGCCGAAACGGAACTGTTGCGTCTGAAGGGCAGCACAACCTACTAGTTCAACCATCAAACGCTGAGGATTTAGCATTTTTTTCTGTTCTTTGCAGCATGAATCAATTGAATCAAACCGGTGCAGTTGTTGGCATTATCATGGGTTCCGACTCCGATCTGCCCGTCATGCAGGCCGCTGCCGATATGCTGAAGGAATTTGGAATAGCCTATGAACTGACCGTGGTATCGGCACATCGTACGCCCCTGCGGATGGTGGAATATGCCAAGTCGGCCCGTGACAGAGGGTTACGGGTAATCATTGCCGGTGCCGGCGGCGCAGCCCATCTGCCCGGTATGGTGGCATCCATTACATCCCTTCCTGTTATCGGGGTACCGATCAAATCCTCCAACTCCATCGATGGCTGGGATTCGGTGCTGTCTATTCTCCAGATGCCCAATGGTATTCCGGTTGCAACAGTAGCCCTGAACGCTGCCAAAAACGCTGGCATACTGGCCGCTACCCTGATTGGTGCATTCGATGAAAACATCGGTAATAAAGTGGCCGCATACAAAACCAAATTGGAAGAGGAAGTGCTGGCTAAGGTGGAAAAACTTAAAGCAGGCGGACAGCCCAACAATTTCGACAAGGATTAACTATCACTAGCTATACTGATCGAAACCAATTCTCGGTTGAGCGTAAACGTTATAAAATTCAAATCCCCTGAATTGCTCAGGGGATTTTCTATTTCTTAAACAGATTCTTTCTGTTATAGTATTACCATATGAGAATGCCGAATTTCTGATCGAGTGCCGGCGATTCAGCATATAAACGCTCTATAAAAGCCTGGCCGTACTGGGCATAATAAGGCAGGAAATTCTCCACTCTTTCCTGCAATCCGTTATTGGGAAACAGGGCGGCACGGATAGTTTCCAGCTGTCTTTTCTGATCGCTGAACTTTCTCTTTTCGGCACGCAGCATTTTTTTCTCCAGCTCCTGCAGTTGCTTCACTGCTCTTTTGCCAAGGGATTCCACGTGCGCAACCAGGCTTTTGTCGATGGCACCTGCCACCCCCTGGACATGTTTGTAAAATGCGGTCGTATCACGAATTTCATTAGTCAGATGCACCTGCGTGGCACTGTCCCTCTTCACCAGTTCGTTCAGCAGTTTATCCACGGGTTTGAAGAAATCCGCCAATTCCAGATCCATCGCTTCGATTTTTTCCAGTGCGGCTTCCTTCACCAGGAGGAAGGAATTTCGCAGTACCTGTACGGGATAGGGCACTTTATAATGGATGAACAAATCCTTCAGTTCGAGCCAGTAGGCCAGCTCGCCTCCTCCGCCTATAAAGGCGATATTGGGAAGGATGGATTCCTGATAAAGGCCTCTTAAAATCACATTCGGACTGAAACGTTCGGGATGTTCTTTCAGCAGGCTGCGAATCTCCTCAGCAGTGAAGCGGAGATCGGTGTCCACCACCACAAAATCTTCGCCCTGTCTTTCGATCCGGTTACGGATATCGCCTTCGAGGTAAAACAGGTTGATTTCCCTGGGATTGGCCTGTACTTTATAATGTTCGCCCAGGCGGGTGGTGGTTTCTTTAACAATCGCGGAGGGCCGGTGATTGAACAGGTCGTCCTCAAACACAGGCACCATGGCTTTCTTGAGGTCGGGTTGATCGGCAATCAATACGATCAGTCCATATGATTTAAACAGTTCGTGTACGAGGTAAAAAGTGGCGTCCTGAATGGCAGGTCTTGAATATGCCCGTTTCAGTAAATCCAGTAAAGCCGGACCGTTTGGCAGAACGGAAAGTTCTCCGTGTATGCGTTGGAGTAAGGGATCCAGTCCACGGGTTTGCATCCGTCCTACTGCCCCGGTCTGATTGGTATTCCAAACCAGCTTATCGCCACTGAGCCAGATTTTTCCCAGTTCCTCCAGATCCGCATCTTCACTGCCCATATAAAAGACGGGCACAAAATCGCTGTCGGGATAACGGTTTTTCAGTTCGGTCGCCAACTTAATGGCGTGAAGAATCTTGTAAATAAAATACAGGTATCCGGTAAACAGGTTGGGTTGATGCGCGGTACAAACCGTATAAGTGGATGATTTACCTAAGAGTTCGATTGATTTTTTCACTTCCGCAGCATCGTTGAGGCCGGCGGCAGCATATTGCGATTCGAGTGCTTTCACCAGGGTCAGACGATCAACCGGAGCCGCATCGCGGGCTTTCATCGCGGCTTCCAGCCCTGCCCAGCTCACCGGATGCTGGTAAAAGGTGCGTAAACGCTCGGAAGCATTTACATAATCCAGCACGATATCGCTAAATAAACCCGTACGCTCGTAGCTAAGCTGTTGGCTGGTCTGAATCTGGCTGCTAAAATTGCTCATTCTCGAAATCACTTAAAAAAGTTCAACGAAGTTCGTAGCCTAAGAACAAAGCAAAGAGAAGAAAGTTATAAATCCTTGTTAGGATTCTGATTTTTCACCCCGATTTTGCCTTTTTCCTGTTTACCCGACTCCGTTAACCGAATCGTTGCGGATCAAAGGGACGCAAATCCATCGATGGCCGCGATTCATTGGCCAGCTCGCTGAGCAGTTGTCCGGTACCCGGGCCGGTACTCATTCCGATCATTGAATGGCCCGTTCCGATCAGCAGGTTTTTGAACTCGCGGCTTCTTCCGATATAGGGAAGTCCATCCGCCGAGCAGGGACGGAATCCCCACCAAACGGGTGCTTCACTTGCCTTGGGCAGTTTAAAATCTGGGAAATAACGTTGAACCGCATCCAGAATGCCCTCCACCCGCTTGAGACGGGGCGGACGATTCAGCGAAGTAATTTCCATGGTTCCGCCGAAACGGATTTTATTGCCATCCATCGGGGTGATGGCTACCCTTCCCTCCATAAGTACCGCCGGATGATTCAACCGGTTGGGCGAGTCTTCCAGAGTCACCGAATAGCCTCTGCCGCCGACCATGGGCAAATTGATCCGGAGTTGGGCAGCTATTTCGCGGCTCCAGGCTCCTGCCGCCAGCACCACCGTGTCGGCATTATGCAATCCCTTTGCGGTGTGTACACCGGTGATGCTGGAACCCTTTCGTTCAAATCCCGTTACGGGTTCATTCGGAAGCAATACCACGCCATCTTCTTTCAGTTGGGCCAGTAACCGGCGCATCACTTTATTGGGGTAAACATGAGCGTCGCATTCAAACAGAAGCGCCCCCTTGATATTGAGACGCGTCTGGGGCTCCATGGCCTGCACTTCCTCGTAACTGAGTACCCGGGCGGCCAGTCCCAGTTTATGCGCATCCTCACAAAAATGATGGGCATGCTCTTCTTTGGCGGGCGTCTGGAAATATTCCATCAGTCCCTTGTGTTCATAGGCCAGTTCCCAGTTATGGCTGGTTTGCCAGTCGACATACACCTGCTGGCTGATCAGGGCGATATCCCTCAGCGGCAGCGCAGCTTCCTTCACTTTATCCGGACGTGCCGATTGCATGAACCTGAGGCCCCAGTCCACCAGCGAGCGGCTAACCCGCGGCTGTATGTAAAAGGGACTCTTACTATTCCACATCAGTTTCAAACCCTGTTGGATGATACCCGGCGTTGCGAGGGGTACAAAATGCGAGGGACAAACATAACCGGCATTTCCATAACTGCAGTTGTCGGAGAAATCATTGCGGTCGATGATCGTTACTTCCCAGCCTGAACGTCTAAGAAACCAGGCGGTACTTAAACCAACAATACCGCCGCCGATGATTATTGCTTTCATAGCTTTTGAATAGATTCGAAATTACGGAAAGGGCGGAATTAATATACCGGAAAACGGTAATTTTAAAGAAAGGGCTGCCACATGGAAACCTATGGAAGAATACTTCTGATTGCTATGCCGGTCTTCCTGCTGCTGGTACTGTTTGAGAAATGGTACGGTTGGCGCAAAGGGAAAGATACGGTCCGTACTATGGACATGATTTCCAGTTTGAGTTCAGGCATTACCAATGTAACCAAGGATGTTCTGGGTTTAAGCA
>DATCJQ010000435.1:0-6331 GCA_036562745.1 Flavihumibacter sp. | reverse complement strand
GTTTCAGCGCATTCCACATTTTGTTATTGAAGTTCCGGCCCTGCTCCAGGGTGGCTTCATCAAAAAGCAGGTCGTTACCCGCCGGAGAGGAGATCATGATACCGAAACGAACCGCGTCGGCACCGTATTTGTCGATCAGCTCCAGCAGGTCGGGTGAGTTACCCAAACTCTTACTCATTTTGCGACCCTGCTTATCGCGCACCATACCGGTGAAATACACATCGCGGAAGGGGATCTGCTGCTCGTATTCCATACCGGCCATCACCATACGGGCCACCCAGAAGAAAATGATATCCTGCCCGGTTACGAGTACAGAAGTGGGATAGTAGTATTTCAGTTCCTTATTGCCGGGATCTGTAATTCCGTTGAACACTTCCATGGGCCAGAGCCAGGAAGAGAACCAGGTATCGAGCACGTCTTCATCCTGACGAAGATCTGCTGCAGTAAAACCGGCGGCACCTGCTTTTTCGAAAGCAGCAAAAGCTTCCTCGCGGGTGGCAGCTACCTGAAGGGTGCCATCCGGCGCATACCAGGCCGGAATCTGTTGTCCCCACCAAAGCTGGCGACTGATACACCAATCCTTTACATTCTCAAGCCAGTATTTGTAGGTAGCCAGGAATTTATCACCGGGATGAATCTTAATTTTTCCGCTTACCACGGCATCCAGGGCGGGGGCAGCCAGGTCCTTCATGCGCACAAACCATTGGGTGGAAATCCGGGGTTCCACCACCACACCGGTACGCTGACTATAACCAACACGTGTAGCATATTCTTCTTCTTTGACCAGCTGTCCGTTTTCACGAAGTGCTTCCACCACCAGCTTGCGGGCTTTAAAGCGATCCACACCCACATGAATCTGGGCCGCTTCACTGAGCGTGCCATCCTCATTGAGAGTATCAACAATTTCCAGATTATGTTTCAGTCCCAGGTTATAGTCGTTGATATCGTGTGCCGGTGTCACTTTCAGCGCGCCGGTACCGAAAGCAGGATCCACGTATTCATCAAAGATGATCGGAATCCGGCGATTCACCAGGGGTACATACGCAAAGCTTCCCTTCAGATGCTGATAACGCGGATCATTGGGATTTACGCAGATTGCCGTATCGCCCATGATGGTCTCCGGACGCTGGGTCGCAATCGTAATCGTTTCTCCAGACTCCAGTTTATACTGCACATGATAGAGTTTTCCCTGACTGTCCTTATATTCCACTTCCTCATCACTGAGGGCAGTTTTGGCAGCCGGGTCCCAGTTGATCATGCGCGCACCGCGATAAATCAGGCCCTTGTTATACAGATCAATAAATACTTTGATAACGGCCTTGTAGTAATGATCGTCCATGGTGAAAGTCACCCGGTTCCAGTCCACACTACAGCCCAGGCGCTCAATCTGATTATAGATGATGCCGCCGTATTTCTCCTTCCACTCAAATGCATATTTCAGGAATTCCTCGCGGGAGAGATCGGCTTTTTTAATGCCTTTTTCCTTTTCCAGCATCTGCACCACTTTGGCTTCGGTGGCGATGGATGCGTGGTCGGACCCGGGTACCCAACAGGCATTGAATCCGCTCATACGGGCTTTTCTGACCAGGATATCCTGCACGGTTTCGTTCAGGGTATGCCCCATGTGCAACACCCCGGTTACGTTGGGCGGCGGAATGACCACGGTGTAAGCCGGCCGCTCATCGGGCTGGCTGCTGAAATAATTCTTTTCTTTCCACTCTTTGGTCCATTTCGCTTCCGCCTCGGCGGGCATAAAGTTCTTAGTCAGTTCCATATAAAGCCTGTACTTTCTTTCAGGGCGGCAAAAATAAGAAAACTACCGCGTGCTTCCTATTTGCTTTGTTTCCAGATACCTTTGTACCCCGCCTGCCCGGCCCCATCTGTTCCGATCCCGTTCCCTTTGTCCGCCGTCTGCCCGGCCCCATCTGTTCCGATTCCGTCCCCTTTGTATCCCGCCTGCCTTGCCTGCTAATAAATTTAGCATTTCCCTTTTCCAAGTGTTTATAAGTATTTACTTTTGACCTGTCCATGTACGCAATTGTCGACATAGAAACCACAGGCGGATTTGCTTCGGGCAATGGCATTACCGAGATCGCCATCATCCTGCATAACGGACAGGAGGAAGAGGGGCGTTACAGTACGCTGATCAATCCTGGTACCATCATCCCCCGGCATATTACAGCGCTTACCGGTATCACTAATGAAATGGTGGTGGATGCCCCCCGCTTTGAGGAGGTTGCCCCGCATATCTACAACCTGCTGCAGAACCGGATTTTCGTAGCGCATCATGTGAATTTTGACTATTCGTTTTTACAGGGATTTCTCTCCGCGGCGGGTTACCCTCTTCGCGTTAAAAAACTTTGCACCGTGCGGTTGGCCCGCCAAATCTTCCCGGGACTTCCAAGTTATAGCCTGGGTAATCTTTGCCGGTCGCTGAATATCGAAATCAATAACCGTCACCGTGCTGAAGGCGATGCCAGTGCCACCAGCATTCTGTTCAGCCGCATGATCGAGAAGGATGAAAAGGGCATTATTCCGAAAATGACCAGGGGACGTAATGCCGAACAGTTCCTGCCCCCGCATTTACCGGTGGAGGATCTGGATCGATTGCCCCATGGTCCCGGCGTGTACTATTTCGAATCTGCCAAAAAACAAGTGCTCTATGTGGGCAAGGCAGTGAATCTGCAAAAAAGAGTCCGCACGCATTTTTCGAATAACGATAAGGGTAAGAGAAAGCAGGACCTGCTTCGCCAGGTGCACCATATCCGCTATACACCCTGCGCCAGTGAACTGATGGCGCTGATTCTCGAAAGCCAGGAGATCCGCCAGCTCTGGCCTCCGTTTAACCGGAGCCAGAAAAAATATCATCATCGCTACGGCTTGTATTGCTTCGAAAATCAGTCGGGATATATGCAACTGGTGATCGAGAAAAAAAGATCCAACCTGCCCGCCGTACATACATTCAATGCTTTGTTCGAGGGACAAATCTTCATCCGGAAAGTAAAGGAGAAAATGGGAGAGGGAGCCGATGAACTCAGCGCCGCTGAATACAATAAAAAACTGATGTCCGCCATCGCCGATCTGCAAAAACAACTCCCCAGTACGGCGATCGTGGAAAAAGATTTCTACCAGCCCAATCGCTATGTTGCTTACCTGCTGGAAAAAGGAAGATTCTATGGCATGGGGTATCTCGACAACCCATACGAATTGGGGGAGCAACTTGCTAGCTGGAAGAACAAACTATCCCCGTCTCCTGACAATGACTATATCAGGGGGCTTCTGTATCAGTCAGTATCCTCCGGAGCGAAAATCAGTATTCCGCTGGAAGATTGATCAGTCCCTTATTGCCACATTATAAAGGTTACCGTTGCTATGGCTGCATAGAGGGCCAAAACGATGAGAACCAATTTTGCAGTGCTGGCGTGGGATAAGTCGAACAATCGTTTCATGACAATCCATTTAGTTTTTCAAAAAAGATTCGAGGCAATTTCGATTTCAGGGGGACGGAAGGGTGACGGAGAAAAACTATCTTCTTAAATTTAATAAATCCTGGGCATTTCGCCAATTTTGGACTTATTTTAAAGAAAAATATTATTTGATGAATCGCGAGCTCCATTCCTGGTTTAGTCCGGCCCTTCAGAAAGAAATGCCTGTAGCCGTATACGGCCATTATGGCTTTGCCCTCCTGTTGATCCCGACTGCGGCAGCCGATTATCTGGAATATGAACGTTTTCAACTCATAGATAGTATAAAAGACTTTATAGATTCTGGTAAAGTGAAGGTTTTTTCCATCGACAGCATCAATCGGGAGAGTTGGATGAACGACCAGATGGATCCCCGGCACAAGTCGATCCGCCACCAGCAATGGAATGATTATGTGTTCAATGAGGTGATTCCCTTTATCCGGATGCATACCTCCGCGGATACCTCCATTATCGTGGCGGGGGCTTCATTCGGGGCCCTGCATTCGGCCAATTTGTTTTTCCGCCGTCCCGATCTGCTCAATGGTTTTATCGCCATGAGCGGAGTCTACGATCTTACCGAATACACCAGGGGCTATTTCGACGAGGATGTGTATTTCAACAGTCCCGCCCATTATCTGCCCAATCTGGCCGATCATGCCATTCTCGAACAGATTCGCAAGAGTCAGCATATCCATTTCCTGAGCGGAAGCGGAGCACATGAGGATCCGGATGCTGCCCGGCGCATGGCTTCGATTCTCTATAACAAGGGGATCTGGTATGAATTGGATATATGGGGACAGGACATGCCCCACGACTGGCCCACCTGGCGGAAAATGCTGCCGCATTATCTTGGAACCAGATTTTAGCCAAAGGTTTTTGAGCGATTATTACCTAAGGGAGCTTGCATGCCAAGGCGATTCACAACCTGAGGGCTGGAAAAATCTCATGGGCAACCGATCGCTTTCCGGAGCAGGCTCGTAAATTCCTCCCGCGGAATCATACGGGCACCCAGGCTTTCGAGGTGCTCAGTATAGACCTGGCAATCAATCAGCTGCACGCCTTCTTTTTCGAGCTGCTGCACCAGTTTGATAAAGGCGAATTTGCTGGCATTGGGACGTAGGGCAAACATGCTTTCGCCAAAGAAAAAGGATCCGAGGCGAACGCCGTATAAGCCGCCCACCAACTCACCATTATCCCAGGCCTCGGCGCTGATGGCATAACCCTGTTCATGCAATTGGGTATAGGCTTCAATGATTTCGGGCTGGATCCAGGTGCCGTCCTGACCCTTGCGCGGAACCCGTTGGCAGCATTCCATCACCTGCCGGAAGGCCCGGTTGGTACTGAACCCGAATTTGGACTGGTTGAGGTAGGGACGCATGCTTTTGGAAATCTTCAACTCTGCAGGGAACAACACAAAGCGGGGGTCGGGACTCCACCACAGAATCGGCGGGGCATCGTACCAGGGAAAGATCCCCGAACGATAGGCAAGCAGGAGCCGTTCGGTGGACAAATCGCCCCCCACGGCCAATAGACCATCCTCCATGGACAGCTCCACGGGCGGAAAAACCAGTTCCTCTTCAAGCAGGAATACCGGCATATCAGGCAGTGATTTCTACGGTGGCACCGATGCCCCGGTCGGTAATGGCATCGCACATGGTCTTGAGTTCCTCGTATTCACCGTTTTTGACAGCGTATTTGCCCTTGGTGTGAATCAGCAGGGCACACTGTTCTGCCTGTTCGGGCGTATGACCGCAGACAGTAATCAAGGTTTCAATTACCCAGTCGAAGGTGTTGACTTCGTCGTTCCAGACAATCAGCTGGTAAGGGCTGCCAGTGTCGGTCAGTACGTCCACATCCTGTTTGGATTCGTGTTCCTGGCTTTCCTTGTAGTTGAACATAACTTGATCTTTGTAACAAAAGTAAAAAATCCTCCCAAAGCTCCTACTGGGGACACAAAAAAGCCCCGCGAATGCGAGGCCTGATATGTTTGTGGGAGCACACGGATTCGAACCATGGACCCTCTGCTTGTAAGGCAGATGCTCTGAACCAGCTGAGCTATGCTCCCGAAGGAAGTGGAAGCACACGGATTCGAACCGCGGACCCTCTGCTTGTAAGGCAGATGCTCTGAACCAGCTGAGCTATGCTTCCAATTTCTGTTTAAGAACTAGCCGTTTGTCAAACGGGATTGCAAAGATAAGGGCTGAAAGTTTTCTGCAAAATTTTTTTCGAAATATTTCAGAATCAGATCATTGAACTTTTTAAGGATTGCTTCCGGCACTGTATCTCACACACTGTCCATTAAAGGTTCCAGTCCACAATCTGGTTTACCCATTCTTCGCGATAAGGTGTGCTAACACGGATATAGTTATCGGTATAGCCTTCCATCATGCCATTTTTCTCATGTCCCTCAAACAATACTTTCCGCGTTTGGCCTTTATGCTGCTCCTGGAAATACTTTTGCTTCATATAGCTGAGATTCCGTAACTGTTTATTGCGTTCATGACGGGTATGCATCGGCACCACGGGCTCGATATCCAGCGCTACGGTATTCGCTCTTTCGGAATAGGTAAATACATGGAGATAACTCACATCCAGCGAATGAATGAAGTCGAAGGTCTCTTTAAAATGTTCATCGGTTTCGCCCGGGAAACCCACAATCACATCCACGCCGATCGAAGCATGCGGCATCAGCGATTTGATGGATTGCACGCGATCGGCATAGAGTTCACGCTTATAACGGCGACGCATAAGCGCTAATATCCGGTTGCTTCCACTTTGCAGCGGAATATGGAAATGCGGCATGAAGCGTTTGCTCGATGCCACAAAACGGATGATTTCATTGGTGAGCAAATTAGGCTCGATAGAGG
>DATCJQ010000424.1:0-11685 GCA_036562745.1 Flavihumibacter sp. | reverse complement strand
GTTTCATATGCCAAAGGTAATGGGCCATTGTTTAATTTGCGGCATGGCTACAATCAGCGGAATTTTTGTTTATCCCATCAAGTCGCTCAGAGGCATTGAGCTGGATTCGGCAGCGGTTACGGATCGCGGACTGCAATACGACCGGCGCTGGATGCTGGTGGATGATTCGGGGCGATTTCTCTCTCAGCGCGAACATCCCCGCATGGCACTGTTGCATATCCGACTGGAAGGCGATCAATTGCTCGTGTTCCCCGGGAATCAGCCGGATCAGGCGCTCCCTATTCCATTGGACTCGGAAAAATTGGGTGAAATCGCCGGCTCCGGTTCCAGCTCCGGTTCCGGCTTCGGTTCCGGCTCAGGCTCTGGTTCCGCTGTGAAGAATCGAACCATTGATGTTACCGTTTGGGATGATACCATGCCCGCCTTCCTGATGGGCCCTCAGTACGACCAGTGGTTTAGTGATTTCCTCGGGTTTTCTGCCCGCCTGGTGTACCAGCAAAACACCACCCGACGGGTAGTGGATTCACGGTATACGAGCCAGGAAGAGATCACGAGTTTTTCGGATGCTTATCCCGTTTTGTTAATCGGGCAGGCCTCGCTGGATGATCTGAACTCGCGCCTGGAGCAACCTGTGCCGATGAATCGTTTCCGTCCGAATATTGTTATAAAGGGATGGGCTCCCTACCAGGAAGATGAGATCCGCTATTTTCAGGCAGGCCCGATCCGATTCGAAGCGGTTAAGCCCTGTGCGCGCTGCGTGTTGACAACGGTGGATCAGGACAGTGCAATCCGGGGAAAAGAACCCTTGAAAACACTGGCATCGTACCGGACAAAAAACAACAAGGTCTTATTTGGGCAGAACCTGATTTACAGCGGTAAGGGCCGGATCGAAAAGGGGATGGAAGTGCGGATCATTTGAGTAGTACACGCGACCTCCCGACTCAGGAAGCGGAACCGTGGAGAGGTCCTCTGGGTTCAGGACCGCTTCTCCACCGCTTTAGCGATGCTGCTTGGCACATCGATCTCCATCCGCACCAGTTTGGTTTCCTTTTTCTCCCTGCGTAAAATAATGAGGTAGTACCAGGCGATGGACAGGATTCCCATCCCGAAGGGGATCGCCGTGAAATAACGGTATTCGTCGGGTGTTTCGAGGAATTCGAGTACCATCCAGAAGCAGTTGGCGAAGATCCAGAACAGCACAGCGAGGTTATGAAAGAGTTCGGCCTGGATTTTACGGGTTTGCCAGGTAATCAGGGCCGCCAGCGTAAGCGTGGGAGGGATCATAATCAACCCCAGCGGTTTCCAGAGAAGAGCCCAGCTCATGTCTTTCAGGAGCCAGAACACAATGTGCAGGTTTTCGATCCTTCTGAACCGTTCGGGGATCGCATACATTCCTCGGGTGCTTGCCATGCTTCGTGAATTAAAGCGCAAAGTTAGGGTCTGAGAAGGCTCGAAAATCGCCTCAGGGATGCTTCCGGCGTGATATTGCTGCCGTTTATTATATGTTCCGTGAGCTGTTTACCGAAATAGGGCGCCAGTGAACATCCCTTGGTGCCCATGCCGTTTAGCAATCCGATGCGGGGGATATGCGGGTGCATACCCACGAAGGGTCGGCGTTCCACGGTAGCCGGACGGATTGCTGCCCAATGGTGCAGGGTCTTGAACGGAAGTTTGAGCCAGTTGCGCACCTGATCCTCGGTACGCTGCCGGAATGCTTCAGTGGGCTGATCGTGCTCAAAACGGTTTTCGTAGGTGGATCCGGCCCAGAAATAACTGGCGTTTTGTTTTTCGCCTACATGCGGATAGGGCACCAGGCTGATACCTTTCTTGTAAATGTGATCTGCCGGCAACCCCTTGATTTCGAGCAGGAGGGCTTCGCCCTTATTCGGGGAGAAGGGCAGTCGGTTGAACCAGGGCAGGCTCATTCCATGAATGCCATCGCAGAAAATGATTCGTTCGGCAGTGATGTCTTTATATCGTATATAGGTGTCCGTTAGTTCTAGGTCATTGGCGTTAAAACTTTCCTCCAGCAGGCGGTTGGATTGCTTCAGTACTTTTTGCCAGCTGTTGAGCAGCAGGTTGAGATCAATCAGCAGGGCAGGAGCGATTCCACCGAGCCCATATGGACTCTGCATATACTGATCCCAGTAATTGAAATCATTCACCTCATGAAGGTAGTCTGGCAGTTTGGGAAGTTTCTTTTCGAATGCTTCGCGCATTTGTTGTGTGGGGAAACTGTGCAGAATCCGGGTTTGTTGAATCACGGAGATGCCCAGTTCATTACCGATGGATGTATAGGCTTCGAGGGCGAACGGAATCAGGGTGTCCACCATCCAGGTGGGTGCCAGTACCCGTCCTGTAACCGGATTGATCACGCCGGATGCGATGCGCGAGGAGCTGATTGTTTTGCCCTCATCGATCACTATAAAGTGGTGGTTGTTTCGCCTCATCCACCAACTGAGCCAGGTGCCACAAAGGCCCTGGCCCACTATTAATGTTTCTGTTTTCTGCATAGTTCGATCATACTATTCGTCTCCGGCCTTCTAAAAAACCGGTCTACTGATTCTCCTCAATCATCAGTTTGATGCCTTCCGTATGGCTGGTGAATTCAGGTGCATACATGCATTGGATACTGCTGATCCCGTTGCTGAAGGTTCCGGCATGGGATGCAAATAAAGAATATTCCATCACATGTGTACCCTTGGGCAGATGACTGATGAAGAAATTGGTGCTGGCATCGCGGGTAGATTCGTAATAACCCAGGGAACCCTTCCAGCGATAACCACTCAACACGTTCACCGGTTCCAGAGAAGATGCGCGCATATCTTTCACGTGCACGTATTCCATATCGCGATCAGTTTTGATCTCGAGACGAACGGTGATTTTATCGCCCACTTTGATTATGCTTCCTTCCTGAACCGGTTCAAGCACGGGGCCCTTGTCGGTCAGGCGCTCGATCATCACGCGTTTATTGATAGACAGCGGTCCTTTTGCTGCCGTGATATTTTCGAGGTTATCAAAATATTGCCAGTAGATGGCACCCCAAACCGGCGCAGAGGTTTTCAGGGGCTGGTCTACTTCAATTTTCACATTGCCCATTTCGGGATGCACGGCGGTACCCGGAATGATCTTCTGATAATAACCGGTGCCGGCTTCTGCCTGTGTGGCGGTAACGATGGTTATATCGCCCAGGGATACACGAACACGAGGCTCGGCATCCAGCCAGTTATCGCCCTGAAGCAGGAGTGCATAACATGCGTCGGCAGTGGACTTGGTGCTGCTCCAACGATTGGTCTGTTTATTCAGCAGCAGCCAGGCTTTCATCGCATTGATAGTAGTGGACGGCTGCTGCATTTCCTGAAATAGTTCAATCAGCAACGCCTGAGTTTCGATGGGCGCCTCTCTCCAGTAGAATCCGGCTGTATTGGCTTTCCAGTACATGCCCTTGTCTTCAGACTTGATGGCGGTTTGCTGCAGCGATTTAAGGATAGCGGTGGCAGTTTGTTTATCGCCGGTTCGGTACAGTGCCAGTGCGATCATCGCTTTAGTCATCAGATTTCCCTGGATCCATTTGGTTTGGATATCCTTACGGTAATGGTTAGCCGCTTCGAGGTATTGTCCGGATAGTCCTTTATTCGTGAAGAAGCTGCGCATATAATGATACTGTACGGCGGAATAGTTCAGCGGCGTGGGATTCTTCGGATTTTTATCTCTCTTGTTATAATCCTCCAGCATACGCTGATCGGCATAGTTCAACGCGCCTGGTACGATTGGCGCCAGCAGGCCGTAATCTTCGCCGATAATACCCAGCTTCTGCAGGTGCCCGATACCGGTAAGAATATACTGGGTGATGAAACGATCATCCGGACCGCCCTTGAACCAGCTGAATCCGCCATTCGGCGTTTGTAGTTCGATAAGTTTAGCTGCCATCTTGTCGCGTTCCTGTTCGAGGCGCACGGCATCGAATAAAAGGAGCAGACGTTTTTTCTGTTCAGATTCGGATTTGGCTTCCAGCACCCAGGGCGTTTCTTCCAGCAATACCTGTTTGAGCTCCTGATTTTTCTGCAGGTTGCTCAGCAGGGCGCTGGTATCCTTATCGCTCCATTGCTGCAGCACGTTTTTGATGCGGGGCGATGATTTCAGCAGGTGGTTGGCCACCAGGTATCCGTACAGACGGTTGAACGTTTGTTCAGAACATTCGTAGGGATAGTCGGTCAGGTAGGGCAGGGCCTGAATGGCATACCAGGCAGGGTTGGCCGAAAATTCCACGGTCATGGATTGGTGGCTCAGTGTTTCGCTGTCTGTGCTACCGATCAATTTATCGAGTTTGATGTTTTTGCTGGCCACTCCGTTTACGAAGAAGGGAATCGCTTCGGTTACGAGCTGGCGATTGCTCAGCACCGGCAGGGTGGCCGATTCGCCATCGGTTTTATCGCCCACGCGGGCAATGATCCGCCAGGTGAGGGCGCGATCGAATTGATAAGGAACTTCTATGGGGAAACGTACCAATTCGCTCGATTTGGCACCGACGGTGAAATACTGGTTCGGGAAAAAATTGCGGAACCATCCATCCACGGGTTGGTTGGTGGTTGCATCGATGAGTTGCAGTTCTGCCTGTCCGGTAAACTCCTGATCGGTGAGGTTCACCACTTTGGTGGTGATTTCCATTTTATCGCCTTCGCGCAGGAAGCGCGGCATATTGGGCTGCACCATCAGATCCTTTTGTGTGACGATGGATTGCTGCAGATAACCCATGGCCAGAGATTTGGTATGGGCCAGCAACTGCCATTTCCAGCTGGTAACCGATTCGGGCATGGTGAAGCTGAAACTGAAATGACCGTTGGAATCAGCCGTCAGTAGTGGGAAGAAAAAGGCAGTTTCGTTGAAATTGGTGCGGATGGCGGGAGCAATTTGTGGGGACTCATCTTCCGGCGTTTCTTCCCGCTTGAATTCCATCATTTCTGCTTTTTCCATTTCTGTCTGTGGTGCGGCTGCTGCCACTTCCTTTCGTTTAACAGAAACGCCGGGAACAGAGCCAGAAAGAGCTTCTGATATATTATCGCTTAACCTTATATTTTGTTGAGCAGAGTAGTACATAACCGTGCGATCAAATCCCATCAGCTTATCCTGTGTAATCCATTGAATGAATTTTACAGGGCGTTCAATGATATGTTTCAGGGAAGCGGCTGTTGTAAAATTGGTACGGCCCGCCCAGTTAGTCAGTCTTTGCAACGTTGGCCAGAGAGCAGGCGTTCTCCAGTTATGTGGACTGAACTGATCCAAAGATGCATCGTACATTGAGGTGAGCAGTTCTATACCGAAACGCTCGGCTTCGGCACCGGAGATCGATACCGTCCATTTTTCATTCAAACCGGGCTCGAGTTTGTCTCTATAGGTGTCCAGTTTTATTTTCAGATCCTTTTCTTCCAGAGGAACAGCGAAATAGTGGCTGACGGTAAAGACGCGGTTGTGACGGACGAATACATGCTGCACTTCAATACCCCCTTTGTCGGCATCTGTTGCAATAACGGGGATCTGCACACGATTTTTATCCAGTTTGAACAAGCGGAATTTCTCGGAGAATGGAGTGTCATTCTTACCTGTTTGTGTTTTCCAGTTAATTCGCTGCCCGATAACAAAAAGGTCGCGTGCACCGGACAGTAATTCAATCGTCGCCTGTTGTCCGATTTTGAGCGTAGAGCCTGTGCTGGTTGCGCTGAGATAACCAATATCAGTAAAATTTTTGCCAGCCGGATCATTCAGATATACCAGCGCTTTCTGCTGCACGGTATCTCCGAAGCTGTCTATGGCTGTTGCAATGATTTGATACCATCCGGCCGTCCATTTTTTCTTGCCCAGCTCTACCAGTCCGCCCGAATCAGTGCGGATGGTTTTTTCCCATGCAGCTTTGTCGGCAGTCCAGGTATTGGGATCATCTTCATTCTTGTAAATATCGTTGGGAAAGGCAGCCTGAAACTCTTTTTCACTCATAACAAACATGTCGGGCGCTTCCCAATAACGCGGACGAAGGAGCCGCCCCGGTCCCTTCAGCGGTGCGATCTGCAGATTGACATCAACACTCTGATGTACACCCACCAGGTTGGTGCTGTTCAGTTTTATTTTAGTGAAATCAGCGCTGTTCATTTTCTCAGCACCGGCATCGATGGACAATACAAGCGATTTGTATGAAACGGGCACCGTGGCAGACGCAGATCTTGTTTCGCCATTCAGGTCCGTGATATCAATACTGATGCTATAATCGAATACAGGGTCGTTATTACGATCAATGCTTTTATCGGGAATAGCGGGAAAGGAGATGGTGAAGTTCCCGGCTGCATCCGTGGTGATCGTGCCATGCGCGATTTCCGCAGCCTTGGTTTGGGGAAGGAAGCGGCCATAACTCATTTTCCAGGGATACAAAAAGCGGGCGTTTCTTCTTACCCGATAGGTGCCACTTGCGTTTGAAATGGCATTGCCTGCATAGGCAATCGCTTTTCCGGTTACAGTAACGGTATCGCCCAAACGAATAGTTGTTGTCGGTTTCTCCAGCGTTACTTCGAATCGCGGGCGCTTGTACTCCTCCACCCTGAAATATTGGGTAGAGTTGTATTCTTCATCTTCAAGATAAAACTGCCCTGTTAATCCTGATGCGGGAAGGGTAAAGCTGCCTGCAACAGAACCATATTCATTACTAGTGAGAACAAGCGAATCCACTTTTTCACTATTCGCATTATAAAGTGAAATCGTGGCTTTCCTGCCGGTTAGTAGCACGGGTTGTTTATCCTTTGTTTTGCTGGTCAGAAGTCCCTTGAAATAAACGATTTGTCCGGGACGATAAATGCTGCGGTCGGTAAAGAAATAGACCCGCGCGTTATCCTCCTCGATTTCCTCCGGAGAAGCATCATCATCATCATTGGCAGAGTAGCGGTAAATATATTCGCCTTCATCAATCAGGAGCCGGTCTTTTCCGTGCGTGATATCAAAAACGTAGGTCGAACCATATTTTTCATCGGTTTTCCTTACAAAGAAATAACCCTGGCTATTCGTGGTCAGCTCATCCAGTTTGGTGCGGTTGTATCGGCGGGTGGTATAATTATACTTGTTTCCAAATTGTATCACCTTTGCTTTTGCCAAAGGCTGACCGGTATTACGATGTAAAACAAAATAGTCCTGGCCCGACCCGATAAAGCTGATATTGGACACCTGGACTTTTGCCAGGGCCATATTGGATTCTTTCAGTTTGAAGGAGGGATTATCGCTCGTAATAATCAGATAAGTGCCGATCGGTAAAGCATCAACTTTGACTTCTGCGCGGTGCAGTTTAAAATCCGAGCTGGCAGGCAGGGGTTGTTCCCATTGACGTACTATTGGTTCGGCGAGAATATTTGCCCAGAGTGCCTGGTTGAAAAAATCTCCTCTTTCCACCATGTCCTTATGACTGCTGTCGAGTTTGATAATGCGGAAATGAATCCTATTGATGTTTTTCCATTCAACTGATGTACGGAATGGCTGGTCGGGAAGGTTCACGCGTTCGATGGCGATGTTTAAAGCAGGCTGCCGAATCTCTTCAACCATATTATATGCCTCAATCGCTCCCTGGCTTTTTTTCTTTGAATTGGCCAGCGCTGATGCAATCTCCACCGCCTGGGCCAGATCATCCTTTACATCGCGATACCAGCTTGCCATTAAAACGATCACCAGATCAGCCACATCCGTGCCGCGGTGTTTTTGTTCCAACTCCTTCAGTGCATTGAAGTACGTTTCTTCTTTGTTATCGACTTCCGATTTTGCTTTCAAAAACTTAATCCGGTCGAGATCGGTTTGCGCAAGTTGCTCAGCCTGATTTTTATCACGATAGTACTTCAGCAGGTTTTGCATGAGATGCAGGGCCGTAATACCGGGATCTGTACTGTCTCCGTCAGGCACACTGCTCTTCATAAATTCATCCACCGGCGCCCACAACCGTGGGTTAGCCCAATAGGACTGATCGGCAGCTCTTGGTAGCTCCACCGGCTCTTCCTCGAAGTATGACAATGCTTTTTGCAGAACAAGTTCGTATAGCGATGCCCGATAGCTTGTATTGCCTTTAATTACAAGCGGCTCATAGACAGATAGCTTGCCTTCCTCCTTAAGTGCTGGCTCGTTAATGGCCGCGCGGTAAAGCTCACTGATCGTCTGATGGAAATTTACTGCCGACCAGGTAGTTATATCATCCGGATCTGCGTCTGTGGTGGAAGTACGCTGGTACAGGTTCCAGCGTTGTTTCCTGTATTGTGATTTATAATAGTCGGCCAGTAGTACCTGCATCAGTGCGCGTGCTACACCGGTTTCTCCTTCAATCTCCTTTTTAAACAACGTGATGGATGGCATTTCATTTTCATCCACCAGGGTTTCATTGAGCTGGATCCGGTATCGAAGCGCCTTGATCTGTTGTCCGGTTTGCTTTTCCTTCTTCGCCAGCTTATATAGCTCATCAACTTTTTCCAGCGCCGATTTATAAAGTCCTTTCTTGCTTATTAATTCGTCAATTTCCTTCCACTGGGTTTCGTACATATCCTTTGGTTTTTTCTGGGCAAACAATTGGGGCGATAATATAGTATGGGTCAGGAAAAATATAACCAGGCTAAAGAAAAGGCGCATGATACAATATTTAATACAAGTTATTGAAAAGCATACAGACAGTTAGATTCAACTGACAACTGTTTGCATAAAGACCGATGGGCTTTACCGGCATCTTAACAGAATCTTGAGGGATCTCAAAGCCATCCCGTTGCAGGAGCAAAATAAATACTTGCATGAACTGCATAAAATAATGCCGGGAACTATTTACAGTGAAAGTTGTCCGGGCTGAAACACAGCGTAAAAAAAGCTGCCCTCCGGAGAGAACAGCCTATGTTGGAGTGAATGGAAGACTGTATCGGGAGGTACGGACAAAAAGAAAGCGGTACAAATATTGCACCGCTTTTTAATATTTCCTAGTAGATCTACGATTATTTTTTGATCACCTCAGCCATCTTTTTACCGATATCGGCCGGAGATTGTACTACGTGGATTCCACATTCAGCCATGATCTTCATTTTGGCAGCGGCAGTATCATCAGCTCCGCCAATGATGGCACCGGCGTGGCCCATACGACGACCGGGAGGCGCGGTCTGACCGGCGATGAATCCAACTACCGGCTTGGTTCCGTGTTCTTTAATCCAGCGGGCCGCGTCGGCTTCCATGCTACCACCGATTTCACCAATCATCACGATACCATCGGTTTCGGGATCGTTCATCAACAGTTCAACGGCTTCCTTGGTCGGAGTACCGATAATCGGGTCACCACCGATACCGATGGCAGTAGAAATGCCCAGTCCGGCTTTAGCCACCTGATCTGCAGCTTCATAAGTGAGGGTACCACTTTTTGAAACGATACCGATGCGACCAGCTTTGAATACGAAGCCGGGCATGATACCCACTTTACATTCGCCGGCAGTGATTACACCCGGACAGTTGGGTCCCACCAAACGGGTATTACGGCCCTGGAGATAGTTTTTAGCCCGAACCATGTCCTGAACGGGAATACCTTCCGTGATACAAACCACCAGTTCAATGCCGGCCTCGGCCGCTTCCATGATGGCATCAGCTGCAAATGCAGGCGGAACAAAAATGATGGAAACATTGGCGCCGGTAGCTTTTACGGCATCGGCAACCGTATTAAATACGGGACGATCGAGATGGGTAGAGCCTCCTTTTCCGGGAGTAACACCGCCCACCACCTGGGTGCCGTACTCAATCATCTGAGTAGCGTGAAATGTTCCTTCCGTTCCGGTAAATCCCTGGACAATGATCTTCGAATCCTTATTGACTAAAACGCTCATATGGCTGTAATTTAAGAGTTTGATGGCTTGCAGGTGCCGGCCAACCGGGGGCAAAACTAAGGTATAATAAGCAAAAATCCGGGCTAAATGGACTGGAATTACCTGATTAAATCGTCCATATTACGGTTATTATCAATCTTTCCGGTCTGTTCCAGCATCCGCATATCCTTGGCATCGCGTAAAAATTCGGAGGCGAAAATAAAATCGTTCAGGCGCTGGTTCTTGCTGAAGATGATCTCCTTATTGGTGCCTTCCCATTCCTTGTCGCCCTTGTACATATAGAAGATCTTATCACCGATCTCCATTACGGAGTTCATATCGTGGGTATTGATCACGGTGGTGATATTGTACTCGCGGGTCAGTTCCTGAATCAGCTTGTCAATCACCATGGATGTTTGCGGATCCAGTCCCGAGTTGGGCTCGTCGCAAAACAGGTATTTCGGGTTTAATACAATCGCCCGCGCGATGCCTACCCGCTTTTTCATACCACCGCTGATTTCGGCGGGGTACTTTTTGTTCGCATCCTTCAGCTCCACGCGCTCCAGCACTTCCTGCACTCTTTTCCTGCGCTCGCCCAGCGTCCAGTTGGTAAACATATCGAGGGGAAACTGCACGTTCTGCTCCACGGTCAGGCTGTCGAACAGGGCCGAACCCTGGAATAGCATCCCGATTTTCTTGCGGATCTCCTTACGGCTGGCATCGTCCATGGCCGTGAAGTCCTCACCGTCGTACAGGATAGATCCTTTATCGGGTTTGAACAATCCCACCAGGCATTTCATGAATACAGTTTTGCCACTGCCACTGGCTCCGATGATCAGATTGCATTTGCCATCCTCCATTACCGCACTCACATCATTGATTACGATCTTTTCGCCAAAGCCTTTTCTGATATTTTGTACTTCTATCATATTACAACAGTATGGCCGCCAGGATATAGTCGGCAAAAAGAATTAATACACAGCTCACCACCACCGATTTGGTGGATGCCCGTCCGATTTCCAGGGCACCTCCCTGTACATAATAGCCGTAAAAAGCCGGTACACTCGAAATGATAAACGAGAATACATAGGCTTTCACCATGGCGAAAAATACGTTATAGGGGAGAAATGAGTTGAGCAGGCCCTTGTCAAAATCAGTGGTGGAAATGATGCCTGCGGCCTGTCCGGCCAGCCGACCGCCCCAGATTCCAAGTCCCGCTGAAATCACGATCAACATCGGTATCACCAGCAGGGCCGCTACAATCTTGGGGAGGATCAGGTAGGTTTTGGTATTGATCCCCATAATTTCGAGGGCATCGATCTGCTCGCTTACCCGCATGTTGCCGAGCTCACTGGCAATTTTACTGCCCACAACGCCGGCCAGCACAATACAAACCAGGGTGGGAGCGAATTCCAGCAATACGGTATCTCGTACAATCTGGGCGATGGAGGATTTCGGAATCAGCGGACTCACCAGTTGATAGGCCGTTTGCAGCGTGGACACCGCACCCATGAATACCGAGATGATCACCACAATGCCCAGGGACCCGATGCCGATATCATTACACTGATGCATGAATTCCTTCCAGTAAACCTTGCGGTTTTCCGGTTTGGAAAACATTTCCTTCAGCATCAGGATGTACCGCCCAAACTCTTGAATAAATTTCATGCTATACCCGCCTGTTTTGTTTACATATCCTTACTTACTTTCTGAAACCGTTTCCACCATTTCGACTGGCGAACGATTTCCTCGGTTTGGTTACGGCTGCACTTCATCTGTGCATCGATAACCGCCACCAATGCCATGTTAAATATACTGCGCACCGAACTACCGAGCTGTAATA
>DATCJQ010000421.1:0-6328 GCA_036562745.1 Flavihumibacter sp. | reverse complement strand
GCATATAAAAAATTAATAAATTCATTGTTTGCATGGCGCCCATGGAGGAAGAAAAATTACAAAAAGCAAAAGCAGATTTTGAAAAATGGCTCGACCAATGGTTCGTTGTAGGCATTGAAATAAAACGATGTGCCAGCAATCCGGATTACCACTGTCCGATCTGCATGCATCTTGAGGGGCGTTATCCTAAAACATTTTTCTTTCCCGGAGGATGGCATGAAGGATGTAAATGTATTGCGGAACCCATTCTTGCACCTGCGCGTGTGATAGAAGAAATGAATGAATACGATTTAGGGATTAAAAAGAAACCGCCATTCATCCGTTATTACCAGCTAATTCCGCGCAATGTTCTTTCCTACGTGCAAAGAAATTTCCAAACCTGTTCACAGACTATTTGGTATCAGGCAAACAGGAAATTCTTCCGTCCCCAACATTAAATAAAAGTTTTGGGCACAAAAAAACCCGCAACTTGTGCGGGTTTCACGAATTTACGTGTTTCGGAGGAGGTCCCGAGCAGATTCGAACTGCTGTAGAAGCTTTTGCAGAGCTCTGCCTAACCACTCGGCCACAGGACCTTTTTGAATCGGGCACGAATGTAGGATTTTTATACATTCGCTGCAAATTCAGTCGAAAAAATTTTCAATAACTAAACGCAGCTACCATGAAATCTATTGCATCATCCGAACTAATTATCAATAACCGGGGAGCTATCTATCATTTGGACCTGCGTCCGGAAGAACTCGCCACCACCGTCATAACCGTGGGCGATCCGGACAGGGTGGCTGTGGTTAGCAAATATTTCGACGCTATCGAAGTGAAAAGGCAGCACCGGGAATTCATCAGCCATACCGGCCGGATCGGGCAGAAACGCATCACCGTTTTGTCCACCGGAATCGGTCCGGACAATATCGATATCGCCCTTAATGAACTCGATGCCCTGGCCAATATTGATTTCGAAACCCGCACCATCAAGCCCGAGCTGACTTCCCTGGCCATCATCCGGCTCGGCACCAGTGGTTCCCTCCAGGGCGATATTGGTGTGGACGAATTCGTGGCCGGCACCCATGGGCTGGGACTGGATAATCTCCTGCATTTTTACCGCCTTGAGCAAAATGAGGAAGAGCAGGAACTGATTCAGGCTTTCCTGACCCAGACCCAGCTCCACAATAAATTTTCGCTGCCCTATATCAGTGCGGCTTCCCCTTCCCTGCTCAAACATTTTACCAAAGGCTATCATGCGGGTATAACCGTAACCTCGCCCGGGTTTTATGGTCCGCAGGGTCGGGTACTGCGACTCGGACTGGCATCCCCCCAGTTTGTTGATCGGCTTACAGATTTTAGTTACGGACAACACAGGATCAGTAACTTTGAGATGGAAACATCTGCCATCTACGGCCTGAGCAGGTTACTGGGTCATCAATGTCTGAGTTTGAATGCCATTGTGGCCAACCGTGTGAACCAAACCTTTTCGTCCGACGGACAGGCGGCTGTGGAACGGCTCATTAAACAATCACTGGAAATAATCGCAGGTATTTAACCCGATGGAAATACAGTTTTACAAATACCAGGGTACAGGGAACGATTTTGTTATCCTGGATAATAGAACCGGACTCTACGACCAGCTAACCGAAGAAACCATCCATTTCCTCTGCCACCGGCGTTTTGGAATTGGCGCCGACGGACTCATGCTGCTGAACTCCCGCGACGGATATGATTTCGAAATGAAATACTATAATGCCGACGGGAATGAAAGTACCATGTGTGGAAACGGGGGGCGATGCCTCGTTATGTTTGCCTATCACATGGGCATCGTGCGAACTACCTATCATTTTATTGCCATCGACGGCGAACACGAAGCCGAGATCGACACCAGGGGACTGGTACGCCTGAAGATGCAGGACGTTCACCAGGTGGAAGAAAAAAACGGAAGATATATTCTCAACACCGGATCGCCCCATTACGTACAAATTGTAAATGCGGTGGAAGAGATCAATGTGTTTGAGAAAGGTCGCGAGCTCCGCAACCGCGAGGAATTTATGCCGGGCGGCATCAACGTAAATTTTGTGGAACTTAAGGAAGAGCATGAGATCAGCGTCCGTACCTACGAACGCGGCGTGGAAGACGAGACACTCAGTTGCGGAACCGGCGTCACGGCCTGTGCCCTGGTGAATTTCCATAATGAACAGGGCTTCAACGAAGTGACCGTTAATACCAGGGGCGGCAAGCTTTCGGTGGAGTTTGACCGAAATCCCGATGGCAGCTATACCAATGTCTGGCTGAGAGGTCCTGCCACCAAAGTGTTTACCGGAACCATTACACTATCCAACTAAACCCATTCCTTACTGTGATTCAGTACTTCAAAAATATCAACCATCAGACCGTCGCCATCCACAAGCCGGAAGATGGCGTTTGGGTGAATGTTTTACCACCCCTGAAACAGGAAGAATTTACCGAACTCTCGGAGGAACTGGATATTCCGCTTGACTTTTTGACCGACTCGCTGGATATCGACGAACGTACCCGTTTTGAGGAAGAAGACAATGTGAAGCTGATTGTTATCAAAACGCCCACGGAGAACAACTCCTTCAACGACAGCGATGCGTTTTATATCACGATCCCGATCTGTATTATCCTCACCCACAACCAAATTGTAACTGTTAACTCATTCGAGAACGATGCCATCAAAAAGTTTCTGAACACTTTTCAGAACCGTCACCCAGATAACCGGAAAATGATGGTGCTGAAGATCATTGAAAAAGTGGTGCAGAACTATATGGAGTTCCTGAAGGAGATCAACCATAAGCGAAACCTGCTGGAACAGAAGCTCTACGATGCCAACCGGAATGAAGAGCTGCTGCAACTCATGCGGATCCAGAAAAGCCTGGTGTATTTTGTAACAGCCCTGCGGAGCAATGAACTGCTGCTGATTAAACTGGAGCGCACGAATTTCATGGGACTGAATGAAGAAGAACGTGAATTTCTGAACGATCTGATAGTAGATAATTCACAGGCCCTGGAGATGGCCAATATCTATACCAATATCCTCTCAAGTACGCTGGATGCTTTTGCCAGCATCATCGCCAATAACCAGAACGAGGTATTGAAACGTCTGTCGGTGATTACGATCACGCTCAGCTTCCCGGTGTTGGTGGCCAGTATCTACGGTATGAACGTGCCCATCCCCTACGCCAATTCGCCCTACGCATTTTATATCCCGGTGTTCCTGTCGGTATTGATCTCCCTGGTTATCGGCTGGTTCTTTCTTAAGAAAAAATTATTCTGAATATGTTCACAATCCGAGTGTACGGAATCCTATTAAATGACCAAAACCAGGTGCTGGTCAGCGACGAAAAAATCCGCGGTGAATACTATACCAAGTTTCCCGGAGGGGGGCTGGAATTCGGCGAGGGCACACGCGACTGCCTGAAACGGGAATTTGTGGAAGAACTCAATCTGAATGTACGGGTGGGAAAGCATATCTATACCACTGATTTCTATCAGATGAGTGCGTTTAATCCCACCCAGCAGATCATTTCGATTTATTATTTCGCTCATGCGCTGGAACCGATTACCGCCACCATCCGGCAGAACCCCTTCGAGTTTGACGAGGCCCAGCTGGAATTGTATAAAACCACACAGGAAATCGAATCCTTCCGCTTTATAAATTGGGAGGATTTTAACGAAAATTCAGTGCATCTACCGATTGATAAGGTGGTGGCAGGCATGCTCAAAAGCGGAGAAGTTTCCCTCTAAATAATTACCTTTGCGCATATTAAAATAAAACACATGTCTACAGTTGTAAATTCAACTATTGATTTTTCCCTTCCCTATAAAGTGAAGGATATCAGCCTCGCCGAATGGGGTCGGAAAGAAATTCGACTGGCTGAAGCGGAAATGCCGGGACTGATGGCCCTTCGTGCCGAGTACGGAGCCAGCCAGCCGTTGAAAGGTGCGCGCATCGCGGGATGTCTGCATATGACCATCCAAACTGCCGTACTGATTGAAACCCTGATCGCACTGGGAGCCGAAGTTAGATGGAGCTCCTGCAATATATTCTCCACCCAGGACCATGCCGCTGCAGCCATCGCAGCCGCCGGTGTGGGTGTATTCGCGTGGAAAGGTCAAACCCTCGAAGAAGCAGAATGGTGTATTGAACAAACCCTGTTCTTCGGTGCTGCCGATCGTCCGCTGAACATGATTCTGGATGATGGTGGCGACCTGACCAATATCGTATTCGACAAATACCCCGAGCTGATTCAGCATATCAAGGGACTGAGTGAGGAAACCACTACCGGTGTTCACCGTTTGTATGAGCGCATGGCCAAGGGTACCCTGCCGATTCCTGCAATCAACGTAAACGACTCTGTTACCAAGAGCAAATTCGACAACAAATATGGTTGTAAAGAATCACTGGTGGATGCGATCCGTCGCGCTACCGACGTAATGCTGGCCGGTAAAGTTGCCGTTGTTGGCGGTTACGGTGATGTGGGTAAAGGTTCTGCCGCCTCTCTCGCCGGCGCGGGTTGCCGTGTAATCGTTACTGAAATCGATCCGATCTGCGCCCTTCAGGCAGCTATGGACGGATTCGAAGTGAAGAAAATGATCGATGCCGTTAAAGAGGCTGATATCGTGGTTACCGCTTCCGGTTGTCGCGACCTCATCACGGCCGAGCATTTCAAAGCAATGAAGGATAAAACCATCGTTTGTAATATCGGACACTTCGATATCGAAATCGATGTAGCCTGGTTGAATACCAATTACGGTCATACCAAGGACACCATCAAACCGCAGGTTGATATTTACAATGTAGACGGAAAAGATATCATCCTGCTGGCTGAAGGCCGCCTGGTAAACCTGGGATGCGCTACCGGTCATCCCAGCTTCGTGATGAGTAACTCCTTCACCAACCAGACACTGGCACAAATCGAACTGTGGACCAACCACAAAAACTACGAGAACAAAGTGTACGTGCTGCCCAAGCATCTCGATGAGAAAGTAGCCCGTCTGCACCTCTCCAAAATTGGTGTGGAGCTGGACGAACTGACTCCCGCTCAGGCAGAATACCTCGGTATTCCGAAAGAAGGTCCGTACAAACCGGAACACTACCGGTACTAATAACCGAAATCGTTTAAGATCAATAGAAAAGTCCCGGAATATCACCGGGACTTTTTATTTTTAATTATGAAAAAGATTGCTCTTCTTTTATCGATTGCATTGGTGCAACTCTTTGCCAATGCGCAGGACACGATCCGTGTAATGAGTTTTAATATCCGCTACAACAATCCCGGTGATGGAGAACATGCCTGGCCGAATCGCAAGGAAATGGCCGCGCAACAAATAATTGATCACAAAGTGGATCTGCTGGGTGTGCAGGAAGCATTGAACGACCAGGTAGAGGATCTGAAACGCCTGTTACCCGGTTATGCGCAGATTGGGGTGGGTCGCGACGATGGTAAGGAAAAAGGCGAATACACTGCCATCTATTACAATACGGCAAGATTGGAGTTGTTACAATCGGGCAATTTCTGGTTATCCGAAACACCTGATATTCCGGGCAGCAAAGGCTGGGATGCCGCTATTACCCGCATGGTTACCTGGGCGCAGTTCCGGGATCTTCAGACCGGAAAAAAATTCTGGCATTTCAATACACACTACGATCATATCGGCAAGGAGGCCCGGCGCCAGAGCTCACACCTTTTCCTTAGTAAAATCGCCGAAATGGCTAAAAAGGAGCCGGCGGTGGTGACCGGAGATTTTAATGCCGGTCCGCTCGAAGAACCAATTCAGATTCTGCTCAACACCAAAGACAAAAAGCATCTGATCAATAGTTATACCGTTTCCAAAACAACGCCAACCGGTCCGAAAGGAAGTTTTCACGGATTCAAAGGGGCACCCCGCAGTGATTACCCCATCGACTATATTTTCCTCAAGGGAAAATGGAAGGTACTGAACCACCAAACCATTCCCGAGCCCGTTAAGGGAAAATATACCTCGGATCATCTGCCCGTTCTGGCAACGCTTCAACTTTAAAATTTAACCATAAACGAGACCTGTGCAAACTAAAAGCAGGTCTCGTTTTTATTATGAAAAAGCTTGCTCTGCTCCTATCCATCGTATGGCTGCAAGGCATCGTCCACGCACAGGACAGCCTTCGGGTAATGAGTTTTAATATCCGTTACAATAATCCGGATGACGGAATAAATGCCTGGCCAAATCGGAAAGAGATGGTGGCGCAACAGATCATCGATCACCAGGTGGATCTGCTGGGCGTACAGGAAGCCTTACACGATCAGATTGAAGACCTGAACCGCCTGCTGCCGGGGTTTGC
>DATCJQ010000419.1:0-3854 GCA_036562745.1 Flavihumibacter sp. | reverse complement strand
CCTTCCGGTGGCGCGGCACAGCGGATCCTGCGTGGTGGCCGCGGATTTTGATCGCGATGGAGATCTGGATCTATTTGTGGGTGGGCGGATTCGTCCACAGAGTTATCCGGTAGGCGGCCGGAGTCAATTACTGGAAAACCGTGGCGGGAAATTTGTGGATGTAACCGCGCAGTGGGCGCCCCAACTGGCAGCGGTGGGCATGGTGAATGCGGCCATCTGGACTGATATCAACCAGGATCAACTGCCCGATCTGGTGGTGGTGGGAGAGTGGATGCCGATAACAGTTTGGATCAATAAGGGCAAGAGCCTGGAAAATCAGACCGAGGCCATGGGACTTGCCCGTACCATCGGTTGGTGGAACAGTGTGCAGGCCGGTGATTTTGATCAGGATGGCCGTGTCGATCTGGTGCTGGGCAACCACGGCCTGAACAGTCGCTATGCTACGGCGCACAATCAGCCGGTGGGCATCTACTGGCATGATTTTGCCGGCGTGGGTAACCGAAATGCGATTATTACGTATACTAATAACGGTGAGGAATACCCGATTCATCCACGTGATGATCTTATGCTGCAATTGCCTGGTTTGCGAAAGGCATATCCTTACTACACCGATTATGCGAAAGCAAAAATGAAGGATTTGTTCCCGGGTGATAAGCTGCAGAAAGCGAGTTATCGCCGGCTGAATGAATTGCGTTCTATGGTATTGCTGAACCGCGGGGATCGGGGCTGGGAGTCGAAAGCGCTGCCCGTTGAAGCACAGTTTGCGCCGGTGTTCGGATTGCAGGTGGCAGACCTGGATGAGGACGGAAGCCTGGATATAGTTTTAACCGGAAACGATCATAGCTACGAAGTGATCAATGGCCAAATTGATGCAATGAACGGAGTATTCTTACGGGGAGATGGCCGTGGCAATTTTGTGGCAACTCAGAGCGGATTCCATGTTCCGGGCGATGCCAAATCTCTGGCGCGGCTCCTGTTGAAAGACGGCTCCACCCTGTGGCTGGCCGCGCAAAATGACGGTCCCCTGTTGATGTATCGGAGTCCCGCCGCGAAAACCTATCAAACTATTAAAGCCCAACCCGGCGAATGGAAGCTGAGTTACAAATTACCCGGGGGTAAAACGGGCATTCAGGAACTGCAACTGGGGGGTGGATATTTATCTGGCTCATCGACCGTTTTTTACCTTCCGGTGAATGCCGAGTCTGCAGCAATCCTTTCGGTTAACGGAGTCTCCAGAAAGATCAAATAAATGCCCTAAGGCAGGATGAATTTTTTCTCACCCTGCAATTTTATTTTCTCGGAAGGTGTCGCTTGCGGTATTCGCTGGGCGAACAACCGTGGATCTGTTTGAACTGACGCGCCACATTATTGGTCAGGTTCAAGCCCGATTCGTGCGCAATCTCTGAGATTCGCTTATCAGTTTCCAGCAGACGTTCTGAGAATTTCTGCATCCGGATTTTGCTGATATATTTATACACGCTGGTGCCGGTAACTTCCTGAAATTTTTTCTCCAGTGATCGGCGCGAAATGGTCAGTTGTCCCAATACGTCCGATACATTGATATCATGATCCAGATTCTTATGAATAAACTTCAGCGCTTTGGCAATATAGGCATCATCCACGGCCGCGATATCGGTAGACTGGCGGGTCACGATATAGGTGGGCAATACCGTTACGTTGCGGGGCTTTTTTACCTTGCCCTGGATCATCTGATCCATAAGGCGTCCGGCTTCGTAGCCCCCGCGTTCGGTATCCAGCGCAATGCTCGAGAGGGGAGGGTCGGAAACGGAACAGGTGAGCTCATCGTTGTCAACTCCCAGCACTATAACGTCTTCGGGTATGCGAATATTCGCATGTTTACAGGCTTCGGTGATATGTTGCCCCCTTGCGTCATCGCAGGCCATAATGGCAATGGGTTTGGGCAAAGATTTGAGCCATTTACTAAGCTCGGAGGGTTTGTAATACCAGAGCTCTGAGCGTTCTATATTGTCCTGGTCGTCGAAGTGATGTACATCAAATCCGCGTTCCTTCAGGTATTCATCAAAGCCCTGAAACCGTTCGCGCGACCATACAATATTCTTATAACCGTAAAAAGCGAAGTTCTTGAAACCTTTTTTGACGAAGTATTCCGCGCCCATTTGACCGGCTTCGTAATAACCGCCGGTGATATTGGGAAACTCCTCGAATCGTTCCTTATAATCCTCCACAATCAGGTGGATGCCCGATTCGGCAATTTTCTTAACGTCGCGGGTATTGTTCAGCTGTGCGATAATGCCGTGGGCGCCCCATTCCTTCGCGAATTTCAATATACCCTTGATGCCGAGTTTCTCGCGATAAAAAATGGGCATATTACAGAACAAAGCATTTCCATTTTCCCTGAAATAGCGAACAATGCCCATCATGAGGCTCTGTCCGTATTTTTCCGACATATCGAAAAGTAGTATGATCTTGTTCATCTTTTGTCCAATGAGCCTTAACGGTAAGCGGATTCAATATACGATAATCTTCGACAAAGCGGAGCGCTAAACCGCGGCAGTGGTATTGACCGGCACCAGGGCCGCTGCGCCGAGCAATGCAATATTTTCCGTTTTGGATTTAATGATTTTGACCTGTTTTAACAGGGAGGGGTACATGAAATCATCCAGACTACGGATCAGGGATTCTTCATAGAATTTATGCGCATTGGAAATGGAACCACCGAGAATAACGGCTTCGGGTGCATAGGCATAGAGTGCCACTTTCAGCACCTGTCCAAGGTGATGGCCGTACTCCTGCCAAACCTGCAGTGCTTTCGGATCGCCATCCTTAGCGGCAAAAAACAGGGCTTCCGCTGTGGTGGAATGGATGTCGAAAAAACTGCTGCTCGAATAGTACTCGAGGTTCTTATCGAGGTAGGGGAAATATCCGATTTCGCCGGCACCGCAATTTACACCAACATACAATTCGCGGTTGATAACGATGGCTGTGCCCAGCCCGGTTCCCACCGAAATGGCTACAAAGGAATTAAAGGGCTTGGCGGATCCGTACTGGTGTTCGCCCAAAGCAAAGCAGTTAACATCATTGTTAACATAGACAGGAATCTTGAAACGCTCTTCGAGAATTGTTTTCAGTTCCACTTTCTTCCATGAAGGGATATTCACCACATCATACACAATCCCCTTTTCGATATCCACCACCGAGGGAACACCGATACCTATGCCTTCCACTTTTTCGTTCATCAACGGTTCAATAGTGCCCACCAGTTGTTCAAGCGTAGACTCAAGAGAATGTTTATTAACAAGTTTATTACTGATCGATTTAGCTACTACCCCCTTCTCAATCAAACCGGCCCGTGCATTGGTTCCTCCTAAATCAACGCCTATGATCATAATTTATTAATTAAAAAATAATGCTGTTGTGTTACTACCGTTTGAGTGTATAAAACTATACTGGATGGTTCAAAAAGATTCTAATATATGCGCAGGGTGACCATCAAATTGCGTAGGTGCTACACATTCAGCTGCGAAGTCCCGATTATGCGCATTTTGCTGGTTATTATACGCAAAATGGCAAGTCTTAAATAAAATGTTAATCTAATTTTATAGAAATTAGGTGTTTTTACTGAGCCTCATCCTATAATCGTTAACAGACCGAGAAACAATAATTTTTCACCTCTTTAAAAACGCATTGCCATGTAAGATCCAGCTGCCAACGGACCAACAAGATCTCCTTTTGTGATCCGCTATGTATTGTTCCTCCAAACTGTATAACCAAACATTTATGAAACTTAACACACTGCTTAAGTGCGCGTTGACATTCCTTGCAGCAGTAGCTTCGCTGCAGCTTGTTTATGCGCAGTCATCGGTTTCTGGTAC
>DATCJQ010000417.1:0-20846 GCA_036562745.1 Flavihumibacter sp. | reverse complement strand
CGGGAGTCTCAGTCAGAATCAGTATGATTTGTATGATGTGCCCTATGCGCTGGAGAAATTTCCCGCCATTGCACATGCCATCGTCAATAACGAACCCATCAATGAAGTGATAGCGGGTTTTGGTGCCAAACGTACCCAGTTGATGGCCGATGCTTTCCGGGTGTTTCCAGTTGGAAAAAGACTGCAACAAATAGCGAATCTTCGTCGAGTGGCGGTCAACCCCGAAAACCTGCTTTCCTTTCTGGAAAATCAAAAGAGCTTTCCCTATCTCGATACAGCGCTGGTGTATATCGCCGAACGCAATCCATTGCTGATTACGCAATACGTCAATCAGCGTTCCACGCCACTGGCCGATTATCTAAGAAATTCCAGTCATCCCCTGCTGCAACAACTGGTGCAGATTGCATCGAATCGCAATGTGGCCGAACTGGCTCATTTTGCTGCTGAGCTAGCGGACCAGCAATTCACCGTGGATGAGCTGCTGTTGATGCGAAGCTCCAACGTGAACGGCTATTACCAGCTGATTGTCGATGCCATTCAGAAAATACGCACTAACCGCGTGCCGGGTGGTTCCAACGGTATGTTGCCCGCATTACGCACCGCCCTGCACGAAAAGGCAATGGCATTTTACATCAAGCCAATTAACGATCTGCATGAGTCCACTACCCAGACCCGTTTTATGAGTATCGCACCCCTGCGCACGCAGGATCTTTATTATCTGATCACAACGGGGGAAGATGAATTATACACATCCAGTTTTCTCGGCATCTACCGACAGATGATGAGCCAGCTGCCGGCCGGACGTGCCGACACGTTGATGGAAATTGTGCGCTATGATCAGTTCCGGAAATTCATCCGAACCTGCTCGCATTATAATGTGCTGCGCGATTTTCTCTCAAACATGCCCGAGGATCAAAGAAAACTTCTGCTCGATCGTTTTGTGTCGGGCATTGAAAGAGATTCAGAAAACGGACTGGAAGAAGCGATGAATGTGGCCGATGCTTTTATCAGCCTCTCTTCCGATTCATTGGCCAATGCCATAGTGGCCGACCTGCTCGATAACAATTTATATCGTTGTAAAGCCACGGATAATTTTTACGGCATTCGTTTATACAAGGTGCTGGATCAGATTTACCAGGTGGCCAATGATGCCGATGCACGCCGTGAGCTGTTCTCGCGCCTCGGCAACTATGAACTGTTGCCGTTGAACGAGGTTCGGGGTGCCGATCAGGTTGTTCATCAACTTGTATTGTTCTACGGCGATGAAGATGGGAGAGCCAGTTTCAACAGTTTTCTCCAACTCTTTAAGGATAGCTCCGCCTGGGAAATCGCAAGATTGCCTCAATGGGTGGAGATCTGTTCACGCAAGGGTCAACAACCCGTGCAGATCTATGCCAACCAGCCACTGGAGCATAGCTTCCGGGAAGATGAAAAAGCACAGCAGGCGCTGCTGGCTTATCTCAAACGACAGTCGATAGAACCGGGCATCATTATTCATCGCGGACATAGCTATCATCTTCCCACCACACTGAGTTATTTGCAGCCTTATACCAAACTGGCCATACTCGGTTCCTGTGGGGGATACAAGAATTTGCTGACGGTGGCGGGTAAGAGTCCCGGTGCCCAGATTGTCGCCACCAGGCAGATCGGATCCAGATTGATAAACGACCCGATGATTCTGGAGTTGAATAATCTGCTGCTGCAGGACAAGGATATTTACTGGCCCGATTTATGGGTTCGCCTGGAGGAACAGTTTGGCAAATCGGAATCTACGCGCAATCTCTTCTCCGAATATGTTCCGCCTTATCGCAATCTGAGTCTGTTTGTGATCAGGTTGTATAATGAAGACACGGCTGTACTCTAGCAAAGCCTGTCCTGCAGACAAACGAAACAGATTGGTTTATTTGTGCTCTGCCAAAGCCTGCTTAAGCGCCGCCACCACTGATTTTGCATTCCCGATGAAAATGGCATCGCCCACAATGGCAACCGGACGTTTCAGAAAAGTGTATTCTTCGAGGATCAGTTTGCGATAATCTTTCTCGGTCAGCTTCTTTTCATGCAGACCCATACTCCGGAATTTAAGCGCACGGCGACTGAACAACGCTTCGTAACTGCCGGCCAGCTTGTGCATTTCATCAAGCTGGGCGGGTGTGATGGGTTCCGTTTTGATATCCTGTAATACGGCTTTTCTTTTTACCGCATCAACTTCTTTGAGGATTTTCTGACAGGTGTCGCAGGTTGGGAGGTGATAAATCTTCTTCATAACAAATCACTGGCAAAATAACAGCATTCCGCCCGATTTTGTTGAATGCTCTCTGTTTTCTACCTTAACCACGCTAAAGTTTCGAAAAACACATTGCTATGAAAAAATTGACGCTTATCCTCCTTATTTTTTGTACTGTTGGCCTCCATGCGCAGCAGTCGGATGAACAGGCCATTCGCAAAGTGCTGATGGATCAGCAGGATGCCTGGAATCGCGGCGATATCGATGCGTTTATGGCGGGCTATTGGAACTCAGATTCCCTTCTGTTTATCGGTTCGAGTGGTGTTACCTATGGATATCAGCGCACGATCGAACGTTATAAAAAAACCTACAATTCCAGGGAGAAAATGGGGCAGCTTAAATTCGACCTGCTGCATTTTATTCCCCTTTCTGCCGATACCTGGATGGTGGTGGGTAAATGGCATCTTATCCGTTCAGTAGGAGACGTGGGCGGACATTATACTCTTTTGGTTAAACGCATTAATGGGAAATGGGTAATCATATCCGATCATACCAGTTAAAGAAGGTGCGATGATACCCTCTATCCGCCCGTACGCACCCGATTCTGTTCCTCCGCGGTGCTGTTGGTATTCCGTTTTCTCGACTCACCCAGCTGCTTGCCAAAACGCCAGCTGAAACTCAGTGTGAGCTGACGTGAGTCGCGGGTCTGGTTAAAGCGCTCCAATACGTTCTGATAACGGATATCGCCCTTGATTTTTTGCGTGAAGAATATATCACGTGCGTTTAAACGAATTGTTCCCTTCCCTTTTAACACCTGTTTGCCCACGCCGGCGGCCACCTGTCCAAATCCATAAATGGTGAACTGCCCGTCGGTAACTTTTGCATTGTAGAATCCCGATAACTCGCCCGACCAGCCCTTGCCAAATTTGAACTGGTTATTGATGTTACCGTTGGCACTGGTTGTTTTACTGTTGAAATCCTTGGTTTGCCCCTTAATCTCCTGATAAAATGCAGTGATGCTCAAATTGGATGTCCACCATCTGGTCAGATTTCGGTTGGCCGTAACCGTCAGATTCAGATTTTGTTGCGTGGCGAGATTCCCTTCCGTGATAATAGTCACGCGGCCTTCGGTACGGAATAGCTGCGAAAAATTCTGCGAAGTCCTTGCATATTCCAGCGAAGTGGTCAGCCAACTCTTATAGGTATGCGCGACCTGGAAATTCCAGGTAAACTGCGGTTGTATATAAGGGTTACCCACAGAATACGTGTATTCATTAATGAAAAACAGGAAAGGGTTTAGTTGTTGGTAAGCCGGACGATCGATCCTTCTGCCGGTGTTGATGGTAAAGGTATTGTTCGAGTCCAGATCACGCGTGATATACACTGTGGGAAACAGGCTGGAATACTGCCGTTTAAAGCTGGAATCTGATTTTTCCGGATTACCTAACTGCCTGCCTTTGTACCCTGTATGCTCGAAACGCAATCCCGCCTGCATACTCCATTTACCCAGTTTTTTATTGCTGTTCACATAAGCGGCCTGGATATTCTCCTCGTAGAGGAAATGATTGGTTTTGGAATAATCCGGATCCCAGGCAGTTCCGTTGGCGTTGAAATAATTCGCTTCGTTATCTGTTTTCACGAAGCTTGTTTTGAACCCGGCTTCCAGCTTCCAGTCATTTTTCAGGTTGGTGGAATAGTCCGTTTTAGCGGCATAGATCCGGATATTGGCCGGCAAATCTCCTTTCAGTTGGCCCTGTTTATCCGTTCCGTTCTCTACATTGATCTGGTTATCGAAGATTTGACGGTTCGTCATATCATAGTGCAGATAATCCAGATCGGCCGTTATTTCCGAGCCCGGATTAATCGTGTGGCGCAGGTTCAGGTTAAGGGTTCCATTCACCCATTTGTTCGATGTATTACTAAATGTGCGAACGGTTGAATCCACGATGCGGTCATCATCCATCAGGTAACCGATACTTTCACTTTTATAGGTACGCGGACCGATAAATCCCGATGTATTTAATCCCACCGTGGTTTTCTTGTTTAACGAATAGTCCAAGCCCAGGCGAAGCCCGTTGTGATGACCCCGTATCCGCATATAGGTGGGCTGGTCAAAATAGCCCGTGATTTTCTCGCCCGCGTCATCGGAATAAGTGCGGCGGATATAGAGATCGTTGAAGTTCTTAAGCAGGTTGTAGTTATAAGTGAGCGAAACACTGAGCTTTTCATTTTTGTAATTCAGGGTAAGGCTATTGGTGGAACGATTATAGCGCCCCTGCGTGTAGGCCAGGTTTAGATTGCCATTCCATCCTTTCTGTTTGTTTCTTTTGGTTTTGATATTGATTACGCCGGAATTACCGGCTGCATCGTATTTGGCAGGTGGATTGGTCATGATTTCAATCTGATCGAGCTGATTGGCCGTCATGCTGTTTAGCAGGTTTACCAGGTCGCTTCCGGTGAGATAACTGGGTTTGCCATCGATCATCACCAGCACCCCCTGACGCCCTTTGAGGCTTAAATTCCCATCGCGATCCACGGATACGCCCGGTGATTTCTCCAGCACCTCGAGTGCCGTGGCGCCCGCATTGGAGATGGCTGCTTCCACATTCACCACGGTTTTATCGGGCTTTACCTCAATCATTTTACGGGTGGCCGTTACCGTTACTCCCTGCAATTCTCCCTTGATTGCCTGCAAATTGATGGTGCCGGCGTCATATACAGGCTGGTCGGCGCTGAGGGTGATCATCCCGCTGTGATGGGTATTGAATCCGACAGCGGAAATCTCCAGAATATAGGAGCCCGGTTCCAGCTGATCCAGTTCGAAGCCTCCGTTCTGATCGGCGATGGCCAGTTTAACGACGGAGCTGTCGGCCGCTCTTAATAAAGAAATGGTTGCTCCTTCATTTGTTTTGCCCAGGATCCTTGCTTTTTCCTGTGCCTGCGCAGGCAGAAAACAAAATGTCATTAGCCATAGGACGAGTGTAGTTCTGAGGTTCATAAACTGGGTTTTACCAATGGGTAAATATTGTATTCATTACCTGGGAGGAAAACCTAAAAGGGATGAAAGGGCCAAATTGCTGTTGGGGGTACAGGCGGTGAATATCATGTATGAAAGGTTTCGTAGATCGGGCTGTGAAAATTTTGACAGACTGTAACAGATCGCCTTGATTTGCTACTTATCCTTAAACTAATTTTAGCGGGTGGTCAGCGAATCGGCATTTTTGGAACAGATCAGGGCGAACCAGGGCATCATTCTTAAGGTGGTGTCGTTATACGCTGCTGATGCGGAAGAGAAGAAAGATCTCTACCAGGAAATTTTGCTGCAATGCTGGAAGGGCTGGGCGCAGTTTCGCGGCGACTCCAAATTCAGCACCTGGCTTTATCGCATCAGTTTGAATACGGTGCTGACCAGTATGCGGAAAAAAACCAAACTGGTTTATCAGGATGAGCTGCCCGAAACAGCCGAACCCGTTACCAATCATATCGAACAGGAAGATTCGCAAGCCCTGCAGACAGCGATCCGGCAACTGACGGATACCGACAGGGCGATCATATTATTACACCTCGAGGGCTACTCGAATCCGGAAATTGCCGAATGGCTGGGGATTTCATCCAATGGAATCGCCGTGAAGCTGTATCGAATCCGGCAGCGATTGGCCGCTCTCTTAAAAGCTCCCGATCATGAACGAACAAGCTAAATGGCAGGATTGGAAGCCGGAAGACGATGACCTGAACCAGCTTCTGAAACCAGGGTCGATACAGAAATTGCAGCCCGGGCATCCGCTGATCAAATTGACCCGTGGACTGAGGAGGAATATAATCTGGAGTCTGTTGATCCTGATTGGATATGTTATGATCATGATCATTTTTCCCTACTGGCAGGTATTGTTAACTCTGACCATTACCAGTGCTTTCACCATCTATGTGGTATGGGGTGCATGGACATTATACCGTGCCATACAAACCACCACCCGAAATTCCACCCGACCGCTTCTGGAGGAACTCAAATTGCATCACGATGAGATCTCCGCCTGGGGAAGAATTCAAATCAAATTGGGAATATTTGTTTACCCCTTCGCGGCTACCGGTGGTTATTTATGCGGGGGATTGGCCAGAACCGGTCTTACGCTTGATCAACTGCTGGAGCGAGGTCGTTTCGTATATCTGTTACCGGTAGTTATACTGGTTTTGGTACCCTTGGGTTATCTGGCATCCAAATGGATGTTCCGACGCTCCTTTGGTAAGCTACTAATTCAGCTAAAGGGACTCATCGATTCTCTGGAAGATGAGCAATGAGCAAAATAAAAAAGCGTAAACCGGGAGTGCCGATTTACGCTTTGTGTTGATTCAGGTTGTGAAAACTGGTGCAGACCGCTGAGCCTAACGGGTAATCGTCAGCTTACGCGTTATGGTTTGATTGTCCTGTGTGATCTGCAGCAAGTATACACCTGGCGGCAATCCACCCACCTGCATGTAGAGCAGATTCGCACCGTTCTGTACCGCCAACCGTTCGGCTTTCACCTGGCGACCGTTGAGGTCTACTAACCTTATTTCAGCCGTGCCGGCTTTTGTGGCGGGCCAGCTGATGGTTACGCGATCCTGAACCGGGTTCGGGAACACGCTGAATTCTCCGGGCTGAACCTTGGCCACTGCTTCCATGGCACTGTTCTGCACTGCAGAACCGAGCACTGCATCATCGCCCACATTATTGTCGCCGACATTCTGACGATAGAGTTTCAGTGTATAACATTTTTTGTGATCATGTGCACCGTTTTTGCCCACGACGAGAATGGTGAACCTTTCTTTTTTGGTTATCTCATCAATCTTGATGACTTCATCTGCTTTGCCCGGTTTTTTACTAACGCCTACCTGTTTTCCCAGTGAATTGTAGAGGTAGATATCATAGTCAGCCGGCAAATCAGTCAGCTCAATTCTGATTCCCTTATTGTTTTTATTGGCATCAAAATAGAACCGGTCGGTATCAAGAACGGAAGAAATAAGTGCCTTGATGGTTGAATTCATTTTGATTTCTGTACCCAGCAGGCTCAGGCGTTCATACGGATCGTTACATGGACCTTCCGGTTTACGTGGAGGCACGGCAATCGGCAGGTTATAAAAATATAACAGACCAATTCCGCGCTCATTCACCAGCATGGGGGCAGACTGGTTATCATGCCCGACAAAACTGAGTCCCGTTGGGTTGCCATTCGTGCCCGCGGTGCGGATGAAATCAATATCAACATTATTACCATTGATTGATACGTTGGTGATTGGGAAGTTTCCTCCCTCCAGCCTGAATTCTGAGGCCAGATTGCCAAGCGCTGTAAACTTGCCTTTGGGGTCCTCCAGAGTCAGACGAACCTGGCTGGCCAGTCCGTTATCTGCAACGGAAGTAAATGCTGCTTTCTGAGGTGTGGGAGGATTAATGGAGTTGGGTAGATTTTTTACCTTATAAATATCTCTTTTTACGAGTTCAGTAATCCAATCACCGAAGGACTTATATCCATCCGGAAAATTGTAGTGACAATAATTAATGGTACCGCCATCAAATAATTGTGTGCTGGCGCTGGTAGACATCACCGAGATATCCTTTTGCTCGAGGGCCAGCTGACGTTGCGCTTCCTGGATCTGCAATGATCCATCCACCGAGGCTATTCCACATCCATGTCGGATCTGGAAAATATAAACCTGCTGGATACCCGGATAATCTTTTTTCCAGTCGGAATACAGCGCCATGAATCCCTGCTTATACTGTTCGGTGGTGAGTTGCGTATTGCTCAAGGCTCCTTGCGCATCCGATTCACCCTGGAACCAGAGAATGGCGCTGATGTTTTTTTCAAAACCGGCTTCCTTGATTCTGCTTAACAATCGCCCGTAGTTGGTACCCAGATCAGTTGGGTTGCCATCATTGCGTTGAAAAAATTGCAAGGGCTGTCCGGGATCCCCACCGTTGAAAATCGCTATGGGAATCTTCTGACTGCCCGCGAGGTTGGATGCCATTCGCAATCCCCATTGCCCGGAATGGCCATCCTTTTCGAACCAGGCATTTCCTTCGGCAATAAACCATGCTTTGGTAAATCCATAACTGGGAATACCGCTGCCGTATACCCGAACAAAATTTCTGTACGGAGCATTGGCGCTTGAATTGGCATCGTTTTCAGCAGTTGGATTACCACGCAAATTGGCTACTGCGTTGGACTGCCCCTGTATAATGTAAGCATCACCTGCTACAACCTGATCAGCTGACCTAATCAGGGTTTGCGACAAGCCTTTCACACCATACAGTTCAAAACGATAGTCGGCCAGCTCAGCCTTGATATCTTCTTTGAAACTGAAACTTGCTTTACCGCTTCTATACATTAAAAGCGCTGTCCGCTGACTGGCGAGTTTTCCATTGCGATAGACTTTAAGCAACACGGCATTATACCCTGAATTTTGTTCAAACGTTCCTGATATCGGAACGGTTGCCTTGTTGTTTTTCTGTCTTGGATATAATTGTTTATCGTCGGGATATTGATGGATTTGTGCAGTGATTGATTGCACTACTAATGCCATTAGCAGGCATAGCACCATCCCCCGCCACTGGCGGGAAAAGGGCGGACTAATGAAGTTCATAATACTAAGGTTTACTGATTAACTACTGTTAATTTACGGTTTATTATAATGTATTCCCGTTTTATTCTTAGTATATATGTACCTTTTGAAAGTTGCGGCAAATTCAGACGATATTGAATCGGTCCCGCAGGCAGTGAACTTCGTTCAACCATCCAGGTTCTTCCAGCCATATCAACAAGTTCAAATTCAGTTTTCGCTGCTTTATCTGCATGAAAATCAATGATTGTATAATTTGACGCAGGGTTCGGGTATACCTGCAGTTGGTTTTTTGTAATCTCCTGTATCGGAATAGTCTCCGTAGGAATACTAATGCTTTGATTCGTAGAATTACTATAGGCAGGAGAATTACTATTCAGCGGCGCGGAGAAGGCTTCGCCACGAATCCGGTAGCAAATGGTGGGATCGAAGGCTCCCGACTTGCTCACCACCCGGATGCGATAGTTCGTATTGGCCGGTCCGTTATTATAATTGATCACTTCCGAAGCAGTGCCCGAATTCGTTGAACTTGCCAACAGATTTCCATTCACATCATACAAATACAAATCATAATCTGCGGCCAGATTCCATAGACTGATCTTGAAATAACGGAAGTCCCAGGTACGGAATGTATACCAGTCTTCATCCGTAGCACTTGCGATGGATGCATTTGTGTTGGTGTTATGCGCAAGTGATTTGGCTGTTGTGATGGTGTTGTTCGGTTCAAAACTATCCGGACAAGGATCGCCTGCTGGCGGAGGTGGTGGTGTCGGATCCTCACCCGGGGGCGGGTTCGTTGTACCACCATCCGGAGGCGGCGGATTGGTAGGATCGCCAGGCGGATCGTTTTGTGTTGCGGGTTGCGGATTTTGTGTTGGCGGCGGTGTGGGATTGGCAAGCGGACTCGAGAATGCTTCGAGCAACAGGGAATAGCAGCGGCTCGGATCATTCGCTCCGTTTTTGCCCACCACTTTCAGACGGTAATTTGCATCAGGCAGACCATCATTATAGATGATTGTTTCATTTACCGCACCGCTGGTGGTTACAGAGCGGATCAATTGTCCGGATGTACTGTAGAGGTAGAGATCATAATCGGCCGTAACATTGGTGAGCCTGATCCTGAAATAGGGATAATTCCAAATCCTGATATTGAACCAGTCTTCATCCGTTGCACTCGAAATGGATCCCTGAATCGTGGTATTGTGCGGTAACGCTTTTCCTGTTGTAATACTGTTATTGGGTTCATAGGTATCCTGACAAACCGTACCGGTTGGTGGCGGCGGATCGCTCGGCGGCGGAGTGCTGCCGGAAATGGGGAAATACTCAAAATTGATCAGTCCCAATCCCTGGTTATTGGTGATGATGGGTGCTGCCGTTCCCTGGTGATTGCGATAGGAAACCGAGGTGGGGTTATTATTGGTGCCATTACCCCGGGAGAAATTGATACGGATGGTTGCTCCACTAAGTGTTACCGATTGGATGGTATAATTGCCTCCATCCAGGCGGAAATCATTTCTGAGATCACCCGACAGGGTGAAAGCGCTTTGCTGATCCTTTAGAGTGATGCTTACCTGCGTGGCCACACCTGAGCCACTTATCTGAGTGAATTGCGCGCTTACCGGTTCGGGCGATTCAATGGATGCAGGCATATTGTGATTGTACAAATCGCGGCGGATAACAGAACTGAGCCAGTCGCCCACATTGCGATACCCGTTTACAAAATTGTAGTGACAAAAACCCAACCCGGATTCTGAAATCTGGTTGGTATTGGAAGTGGAAAGGGTGAGGATCTCGCCAGATTCTTTATCAAGCTGGCGTTGCGCTTCCTGAATCTTTAATGTGTTGTCGGGGGAAATGATTCCACAACCGTGACGAATCTGCATAATATAAAAGCGATTGAGTCCGGGATAATCCTGCTTCCAGTCGTTGTACAAATTATTGAAGAGATTCTTGTATTGCTGCGTGCTCATCTGGGTATTGTTGAGTACACCCTGGTTATCGGATTCACCCTGGTACCAGATCAGCGCGCGGATATTATTTTTCAGACCGGCTTCTTCGATTCTTCTGAGCAGTCGTCCGTAGTTGGTATTCGCGGCACGCGGATTGGCATCATTCCGTTGGAAATAACTGAGCGGCTCCCCGGGCATCCCGCCATTGATGATGGCTACGGGCACGTTGGTGGCGCCTACAAGATTGGAGCCAAGCCGCATACCCCATTGGCCGACCTGGCCATCCACATCATACCATACATTGCCTTTAGCGATGAACCAGGCCTTGGTATAGTTCATGGAAGTATGTCCGCTTCCATACACGCGTACGAAATTCCGGTTCGGCGCATTGGACGGGTCATCGGCATTGTTGGCTGTGTTGGTGCTTCCCCGCTGGTTGGCCACGGCATTGGATTGTCCCTGTATGATGAATGCATCACCCGCTACCACATTGTTGGCAGTGCGAATGAGTGTTTCCCTCGAATTACTTACGCCATAAAGGGAGAACCGGTAGTTATTGCGTTCGGCCGGAATGTTGATATCAAAGGAGTAACTGGCGCTGTTGTTTCGGAATTGCAGCGTGAAGTTTGTGGTGGAAACATAATTTCCGTCGCGATACAGGTAAACACGCATTTGCCGGTATCCCGTGCTCTGGGCTACGGTGCCGGCAATCCGAACGGTTGCCTGATTGGTGGTTAAATTACGCGGGTAAAGCTGGTAATCCATGGGGAAATTTGTTACCTGTGCTGCCAGCTCACTTACGGGTAACAAAAGGAGGAGCAGGTATGCCAAATAAGAGGACATACCATGCCTGGGGCGATGATGGGGTTTCATGCCAGTAGGTTTCTACGGTTTAATAAATAAAGTGTCGAGCTAAAAATCGGAGTACCGGAGGGATCACTAGGGTATGATCAAAGCTGGTCGGTCGTGTAGTAATATAAAGGTAAATTAATTTATATATATGCTGCGCGCCGACGGGAAAAATCCCCCCATAAATCCCGCGAAAAAGGATCTGCGGAGGTTTTACAGGACAAGCTATAAAAAATCATACCCGGATGGGGTAAAGGAGAGATCGGTTAGGGGTGGCAGTTAGGAAATTCGCGGTGGGTGTAGGGAAATAAAAAAAGGCGAACATCGGTTCGCCTTTTTTATGGTTGTCGTATGACTTATTTTCTTTCGAGCAGTTTGTAGAACTGATCCAGTTGCGGCAGGATAACAATCCGTGTGCGACGGTTAGCAGCCTTTCCGGCAGCGGTTGAGTTGTCGGCAATCGGTTTGTATTCACCACGTCCGGCAGCGGCCATTTTAGCCGGGTCCAGACCATATTTTTTCTGCAGAACCTTAACAACGCTGGTAGCGCGCATTACGCTGAGATCCCAGTTGTCTTTAATGATACCGATGTTACCGCGGATCTCATTGTTGTCGGTGTGACCTTCCACCATGAATTCGATTTCCGGCTGATTTTTCAGAACCAGGGCTACTTTACCCAGTACTTCTTCGGCACGGGGAGTGATAGCGTAGCTTCCGCTCTTGAACAGCAGTTTATCGGAAATGTCTACATAAACCACGCCTTTGTCAACTTTTACGTTGATATCTTCGTCGTCGAGGTTACCGATGGCACCTTTCAGATTCATCACCAGGGCCATATTCAGAGAGTCTTTCTTAGCCATCTGGGTTTGCAGGTCCTGAATATAGGCATCTTTCAGCCCGAGGGTTTCCATTGATTTTTTGATGCTTTCTGCCTGTGATGCAGAGATTACAGAAAGATCCTGCAGTTGCTTCAAAGCAGTGGTATTGTTTTCCTTCAGGAATTCCATCTGTTTGTTCAGGTTGGCAAGTTCTGTCTCTAACGCAGCTCGTTTACGTGCTTCTTCCGCTTTAGCGTCTTCGCAGCCTTTCAAGTCGTTTTGCAGTTGGTTGTGCTTGTCACTCAATTCAGCATAACGGGCCTGTTCAGCTTTGAATTTCTTAGAGCTCACACAGGAGATCATGGAAACGGATGTGAAAGCTGCAAGTACTAAGTAAGAAACTTTCATTTGGTTATAGTTTTTAGTTAAAATTTCGCATAAATGTACGTCTAACTATCAAGTTTTTTGCGGGAAATTGGGGACTTTTAACAACACTTGAAATTATTTTCAGAAAAGACAATATGTTTTAGTGTTCTGTTCCGTCCAAATGTTGCATTCCGTTGGCCGGATGACGCCCCCGGATGGGTCGGAAAAAATCCAAAATCGCCGGTATATCTTCCTCCGGACTGTTTGCCGGATAGAAGGGTTTTGACAGTTTTAGCACCTTACAAGAAAAATCCATGCCAGCCATGACGATCGGCACCCCGGCCTGCTTGGCGATATGCCAGAAACCGGTTTTCAGGCGGCTTGCCTTTTTTCGGGTACCCTCGGGCGATAGTGCCAGCACGAAATGCTCGCGGGATCGGAATTCCGACACTACCTGGTCGACCATATTATTATTACTGAAGCGGTCTACCGGCACCCCTCCGGTGGCCCGGAAAAACCATCCGAAGGGCCCGTCAAATAATTCTTTTTTACCAAGAAAGTGAGCGTGTGGAATAGGAATTACAGAGCGGGCCGCCATCCCCGTCACCACGTCCCAGGCACTGGTGTGCGGACCCACAATAATGATACATCGGGTTAATCCGGCCGGCCATTCGCCATCCAGTTTCCACCTGTTGAGTTTCCACCAGATTTTCCAGAAAAATTTAGCAAGCATAAAAAAGCCGGTTTTAAACCGGCTAATTTAAATCATTTCAATACTATAATAACACTCGCGTGCCGATATTGGCAGGGCACCTATAAAACCAATACGCCCTTGGCGATAAATTGCAGTTCCTTTTTGGGAGCTTTGATCTTTTCAATTTCCTCGGCCGGTTTACCAGCGTCCTTGGCATAGTGTTTCTGCTGCTTTACCGATACTTCCTTGATTACGGCTTCCCCGTCCAACACTACTTCCTTACCCTGAATATCCTTCGGCATAAAGAAGGAATAATCCTTGAACTTAACCATTAGCAGATCGCCATTATCTTTTTCGAGCTTCATCCAACATCCTTTTTCCTGGCAAACTTCCACTACTTTCCCACTGATTTTCCCGGTGTAGGACGAATTGTTCATTTTGGAGGGAAGTTCGTTTACCGGGATGGCACCCTCGGGACTGGTGCCGGCGCCATAGGTAACACCTTTGGCGGCGGGGGCGGGACTTTGGGCTGCTACGGAAAAACTCAGGGCCAGAAAACCCAATACTAAACTCAGTAATCTCATGTCCGATAATATATGTTTATAAACAAAGATACGATTCAGGCTAACAACCATCAGTATGATATATATGCCTATTGTGAAAAAAAACTTAAAGGTCAAGGGTGAAATCACGGTAAAATTTTTAGTGAAATCTTGCTAAAAAAATTAGTGTGCGTATTAAAAACTGGCCTATCTTTGCTTAAGAAATAAATTTGCCCAGTACAAATAAAACAACCACACTATGTCAAATGCAGAAAAATTGAAGGCGCTGAAGCTGACCATGGACAAGATCGATAAGGATTTTGGGAAAGGCTCGGTAATGATGATGAATGAAAGAGCTACAGAGCCGCAGGAAGTGGTATCGACAGGTTCTTTGGGGCTGGACGTAGCCCTGGGAATCGGCGGGTTTCCGAGAGGACGTATTATAGAAATATATGGTCCGGAGTCTTCCGGTAAAACGACCATCGCCATTCATGCCATCGCTGAGGCGCAGAAAAAAGGCGGTATGTGTGCCATTATCGATGCGGAACATGCATTTGACAGTAGTTATGCCAAAAAACTGGGGGTGGATGTGGACAATCTCCTGATTTCGCAGCCCGATTATGGTGAGCAGGCCCTGGAAATTGCCGACCGCCTGATTTTGTCAGGGGCTCTGGATGTAGTGGTGATCGATTCGGTGGCCGCCCTGGTTCCGAAAGGGGAGCTCGAAGGCGAAATGGGAGATAGCAAAATGGGATTGCAAGCCCGTCTGATGAGCCAGGCATTACGCAAACTGACCGCCACCATTAATAAAACCAATACCATCTGTATTTTCATCAACCAGCTGCGTGAAAAAATTGGTGTCATGTTCGGCAACCCCGAAACCACTACCGGTGGTAATGCCCTGAAATTCTATGCCTCGGTTCGTCTGGATATCCGCCGTATGAGCCAGATTAAGGATGGTGATGAAGCCGTGGGTAACCGCGTAAAAGTAAAAGTGGTTAAAAACAAAGTGGCACCGCCCTTCCGTTCGGCTGAGTTTGATATCATTTTCGGTGAGGGCATTTCCAAAGTGGGTGAAATTATCGATATGGGCGTGGATCTGGGTATTATCCAGAAAAGCGGAAGCTGGTTCAGCTATAATGCAGATAAACTGGGACAAGGACGCGAATCTGTTAAACAATTGCTGCGCGACAATCCCGAATTGCAGACCGAACTGGAGACCAAAATCCGCGAGAAAATTACTGAAATGCAAAACGCCTGATCCCATTTTGCAGGTGATCGCTGATTCACTATTTTGCAGCGATGCCATCGACGAAACGGTATTCCATAATTTTCGGACTTAGTATATTTTTTGCTTCAGCCTACGGGCAAGACGGCAGTACATCCGCTTATGGCGACAGTACTGCCGTTCTTAATGATACTAGTATTGTTGTCTCGAATCCTGAAGCATCGCAGCAGCAGGCGGATTCAGGTTCCTATTACCGGATCAACAAAACCTACCTGAAAAGTTTTTTTACCGATTTGCCCAAAGTGGCCGCAGCGCCCTTTCATTATAGCCCTAAAGATTGGCAAACAGTGGGACTGGTTACAGCAACCGTGGGTGTTACCCTGCTCGCCGACCGGGAAATCAAGCAGGTGATGCAACGCAACAAGAAACCCTGGCTCGATAAGTCTGCCAGCATCGTTGAGCCATTTGGAAACAAATATGCACCGCTGATTACCGGTGCTCTGTACGTAACCGGTGTTGTGACCAAAGACCGCAAAATGGAACATGCTTCCCTGATGACGGCTAAATCATTGGCCTTCTCCACCTTGTTTTATATCAGTTCCAAGCAACTGGTACGCCGCCGGCGACCAAGTTTTACAGATGATCCCTTTGAAATAAACAGTGTTTTTGGAGGGGGCAGAGAGTGGACATCTTTTCCTTCCGGGCATACCAATACCGTATTTTCCGTGGCTACTGCCCTTGCCCTGGAATACCGTCATAAAAAATGGGTTCCGCCCCTGGCTTATAGTATTGCCGGACTCACGGCTATCTCAAGGTCCTATGACAATCGACATTGGACCAGCGACATCGTGATGGGGGCGGTAATCGGGCATTTTGTAACCAAAACCCTGTATCGCATCGAGGAGCAAAAGAATCGGAAAAAGGAACCCCTTACGCTGAAGTGGTAACCGCGCAAGCTCTTTTATTTAAGCACTTTCAGGCGAACCATTTCAATTCGGGTATGGCTCACCGAAAGAATCTCGAATTCAAAATTGTCGATAATAATTCTTTCCTTCACCCTGGGGATGGTTTCATGGTGCTGGATGATAAATCCGGATAGGGTTTCTGCTTCTTCCTTCGCGAATTCCAGATCATATTTTTCCTGGAGATAGTCCAGTTCCAGACGACCGGAGAAAATGAATTCGCGGTCGTTCAGTTTCTTTTCCTCCAGTTCTTCGGTATCGTGTTCATCCTGAATTTCGCCGAAGATTTCCTCCAGAAGGTCTTCCATAGTTACAATACCGGAAGTGCCGCCAAATTCATCCACCACCCAGGCCATGCTTTTACGTTCGCGGGTAAACTTGTTGATCAGGTCGGTTGCATTCATGCTCTCCGGTACTGCCGGTATGGGCAGGAGGATAGAACGGATGTCCGACGGCTTCTTGAACATGTCGAGCTGATGGATATAACCGACAATATGATCAATATTTCCTTCGTAAACGACTAGTTTGCTGAGTTTGGTTTCAACAAATTTGTTCAGCACCTCTTCAATGGGAGAGCTGATATCCACCCCTTCAATTTCCTTACGCGGAATCAGGCACTGGCGTACTCTGACAGTGGGGAGTGATAAGGCATTTTCGATGAGATGAGCATTCATATCCTGCCCGTCGCCTTCCGATTCATGCCCTGTTTGCTGATAATAGGTGTCGGGATCGACGCGTATAAAACTCTCCTTTTTTTCATCCACTCTCACGTTGAAGAAATACTTCAGTATGCTTTGGGAGATGGATACAAATAGCCCTGCGATGGGTTGGGTTGCCTGATAAAAGAAATTAGCGAAGGACGCCACGGCTGAATTTAAGAGCCACTCATTTCTGGCTCTCCAGATTGCCCGGGGGAGGAATTCGCCAAGGAATAAAAAGATAAAAGTGGTGATCAGGATCTCCAGTAAAAGATGGGTGAAATCAGCCGCTGTTTCCGGCAGATTTTGCTCCAGAAAACGCCACACGGGTTCGAGTGCAGCACCAATCATTAATCCATACAATACCAGACAAACCGTAAAGCAAATCAGCATTGCTCCGATAAATGCTGATGGATGATCGAGGAAATTGCTCACCAGTGTGCCGCCGGTTCTTCCCTGTTTTTTTCTCAGCTCAACGGAAAGGCGGTTGATGGTACCAAAAGCGGCTTCGATGCCAACAAAAACTCCTGCCAGCAAGAGAAAAAATAAAAGTAGGCCGATCGAATTCAGGTTAAGGTCCATATACTACGAATATAAGCATAGTTTTTTCAATCGGCAGCTTCTCCCTCCTCCGGTTGGAAGCTCAGAAAAGCACCGATCAGACGGTCAGCTTCCTCGCAGGCCTGGTCCAGCTTATCGTTAATGATTACATGGTCGAAATGGTGTTTGAACCCGATTTCATAGGAGGCCTTATTGATGCGTGCAGCCAGGCTTTCGGGCGTTTCGGTACCCCGGCTTTCGAGTCTTTTACGCAATTCTTCCACAGATGGCGGCTCAATAAATATCGACATGGAATTGTGCGGGTACTCCTGTTGAATATGAATCGCGCCTTTCACATCGATATCGAGCATGGGTACCTGATGGTTGGCCCAGATTCTTTCCATTTCGGATTTCAGGGTTCCATAGTATTTCCCTTCATACACCATCTCCCATTCCATAAAATGGTTATCGCGGATATGGTTCTTGAACTCTTCCACCGTCATGAAATAATAATCCACGCCATGTTTTTCCGAGCCTCTCGGCGCACGGGTGGCAGCTGAAATGGAGAAAGCGAGTTGCGGATATTTTTTCAGCAGAAAACGGGTAATCGAAGTTTTGCCGGCTCCCGACGGAGCAGTAATGATTATGATTTTTTTATTCGTGTACTTCATCAGATCCTTTTAATGTCAGCTCCAATGGCAATCAAACGTTGGTCTATATACTGATAGCCCCGATCAATCTGTTCAATATTGTGAATGACACTCTTACCCTCGGCGCTCAGGGCGGCAATGAGCAGTGATACGCCCGCGCGGATATCCGGACTGGTCATTGTTATGCCACGCAGTTTTTGTTCGCGGCCCAATCCGATAACAGCTGCCCGGTGGGGATCACAGAGAATGATCTGGGCGCCCATATCAATCAGTTTATCGACAAAGAAAAGCCGGCTTTCAAACATTTTCTGGTGAATCAGTACCGATCCTTTCGCCTGGGTGGCTACCACCAGAACAATGCTCAACAGATCCGGTGTAAAACCCGGCCAGGGATGATCGGAAATGGTAAGGACGGAGCCGTCGAGGAAGGATTGTATTTCGTAAACTTTCTGTTCGGGAATAATGATATCATCGCCCCGGAACTCCATTTGAATCCCCAGCTGACGGAATTTTTCGGGGATGATTCCCAGCTGATCGATGCCTGCATTTTTAATTTCAATATGACTTTGGGTCATGGCAGCCAGGCCGATAAAAGAACCCACTTCAATCATATCAGGCAGCATACGGTGGCTGGTTCCGCTGAGTGCATCAACACCTTCGATCGTAAGAAGATTGCTGCCCACGCCACTGATTTTTGCACCCATCCTGTTCAGCATCTTGCAGAGCTGCTGCAGATAGGGTTCACAGGCGGCATTATAAATAGTGGTTACACCTTCCGCCATGACGGCTGCCATAACTATATTAGCGGTGCCGGTTACCGACGGTTCATCGAGCAGCATATAACAGCCTTTCAGACGATCCGTGCTCAGGTGGAAAAAGCCGTCTTCAGGGTGATAATCGAACTTCGCACCCAGCCGCTCAAAACCGATAATATGGGTATCGAGCCTGCGGCGACCGATTTTATCGCCTCCCGGCTTGGGGATATACGCTTTTCTGAAGCGGGCCAGCAGGGGACCGGCGAGCATCACCGAACCTCTCAGCTTTCCGCTTTTCTTCCGAAAGGTTTCACTTTGCAGGTAATCAATATTGATATTGTCGGCCTTAAAACAGGCCGTATGGCGATCGATTCGGTGGATCTTAACACCCAGGTCGCCGAGCAGTTCAATCAGCAGGTTAACATCGAGAATATCGGGGATATTTTCAATGCGAACTTCCTCCGCTGTGAGGAGGACGGCACTGATAATCTGCAGGGCTTCGTTTTTGGCACCCTGTGGAATAATGCTACCCGATAGCTTTTTGCCACCGGTTACTTCAAAACGATCCATGAAGAAACAGGATTTTACTTACTTAAACCTTTTCTTGAATTTCTGGCCACTGCGGTTGTTGCCACCGTTTCCGCCACGGGAATCACGCTGGTCGTTTCTGGCCTGATTATTTCCGCCTCGTTGCTGGAATTTTTGAGAACGTTTACCGCCGCCGCCGCCACTGCGGAAATCGCGCTGGCCTTCGTTCGGACGGTAAGCCTTTACGAATGGAGTGTTGGTGAATTCCAACTGCCCGTTGGTGATGGCGCTCAACTCGCTCTGGATGGCATCATCATGCACATTTTCCTTATGCCAGGTGCTGTACGCCAGTTTCATATAGTAGGCAATTGCATTGGCAAAACCCTGGCGCTTTTCGGGATTCTCTTCCGTCAGCGCTTTCTGAATCACCATCTCAATGTTCTTGCCTATATGGGAATACCGCGGATACCCTTTCGGATAACGCAGTGGCGAAGGCTTAGCCTTCAAACTTTCTTTTGTCGGAATTGGATAGGGGGATTCAACCTCCAGTTTAAAATCTGAAATCAGGAACAGGTGGTCCCAGAGCTTATGCCGGAAATCCTCCACGTTTTTCAGATGAGGGTTCAAAAATCCCATCAGTTCGATCACCGCTTTCGCATTCTTCTGTCTTTTTTCTTTGTCCTCCAGCGTCATCAGATATTCGATCATTTTCTGAATATGCCGTCCGTACTCACGCATCACAAGGTGATTTCTGGTTGTATTATATTCCATTCAGTCAAATTGTCTTATTGCAAATGTAAGCGATGGTATTCACCAAAATGCAGCAAATTGCAGCGATTCCAGAAATTTGCGCGATGAAAACCATAGCCTATTTTATTGATCCGTTAGTTGAACAGTCGTCTTATGGCATCGAAACAGGCTTTCTCGAGGCTTTGCTGGCCCTTTTTACCCGCTTACCCGAATATCGCCATGTGCTCGTTACAAGTTTTGACGATATCACCTGGGACGAAGAGCCCGCGGAGAAGCCCGAACTGATTACGCTCAAACTCGGCACCGGCATTTTTTCATCCCGTACCACCCGTCTGCGCAAGGCTCTCGACAACTGGCTGCAACAGGAAAATCCGGCTGTTTTTGTGGGATTCGACTCCGTCTGGCCCAAATCCTACAGTGGTAAAAGCCTGCTGATTGCCCAGGCATCCCAGCTTTTACAGGAAAATGGCAAGCCCTGGAAAAAAGCCCCGAATCCGCTGCCTTCCTGGCAAAATGCTTCCCTGATCAGCCTGCCCTTCCAGTCCGACCGGGACGAATTGCTGCGGTTTCTGCCATCTCTGGAAAGCAGGGCCAGCGTATTTTATCCCGCCCTCCAGCCGGATATCGAAAACTACTCCTGGTCTGAAAAGGAAACCCTGAAAATCAGGCATTCCGGCGGGAGGGAGTATTTCATGTATATGG
>DATCJQ010000416.1:0-9437 GCA_036562745.1 Flavihumibacter sp. | reverse complement strand
GGCCAATACTGCTTCGGCTACCTTGGCTTCCGTGGCCGAATATCCGAAGGGAAACCCGATAACGGTGGCCACTTTCACATCGGTGGGAGCCAGAATCGTGGCGGCTCTTTTTACAAAGGGGGGCGGCACACAAACCGCAGCAAATCCATATTCTACGGCCTCGGAACAAAGTTTCTCCACCTCGCCGATGGTGGTGGTGGGTTTAAGGATCGTATGGTCGATCAGAGAAGCAATATTTGCCATATGATAAAACCGTTGAAAAAATCGGTAACCGAAGTTAGGCCATTTACTTAAATTCGGTCTTTCACAGTAACGAAAACTATAACACTCATGAGAATGCACTTTTGGCTGCCTTCACGGCGCAGGCTATCCGCTTTGCTGACGGCATTGCTGGTAGGCTCTCTGCTGCAGGCACAACCGACTTTCCCGGTTAATGGCATTGCGGATGAAAAGCAAACAACCTATGCTTTCACCAATGCAACTATTGTAGCACAGCCCGGCACCACATTGTCCGGCGCAACCATGGTGGTGAAAGATGGAAAAATCCTCGCCATCGGAAATAATGTTAGTATTCCCAAAGAAGCGATGGTGGTGGATTGTAAAGGCAAGTACATCTATCCCTCCTTTATCGACATTTACGCCGATTATGGCCTGCCTCCGGTTCCACCTCCTGTTCGCCGTAGCTGGACTCAACCCGCCCAGATCACCTCTACCCAAAAAGGTGCTTATGGTTGGAACCAGGCTATCCGCGCCGACGTGAACGCGGTGTCCATTTTTTCGGCCGATGAGCAAAAAGCCCAGCTGCTGCGCGAGCAGGGCTTTGGTGCCGTACTCACACACGTGAAAGATGGTATTGCCCGCGGTACGGGAGCTTTTGTAACCCTGGCCAACGAAAAGGAAAATCTTACGGTGATCAAGGACAAAGCTTCCTTTCACCTTTCATTTAATAAGGGATCTTCCCCTCAATCTTATCCCAGCAGTCTGATGGGCTCCATCGCGCTGCTTCGTCAAACCTATCTGGATGCGGAATGGTATAAGCACAATGCCGATAAAGAGGGACTCAACCTCAGTCTCCGTGCATTTAACGACAACCGTTCCCTGCCGAAAATTTTTGAAGCCAATGATAAATGGATGGCCCTTCGCGCCGACAAGGTGGGCGACGAGTTCGGCGATCAATATATCATTAAGGCCGGCGGAAACGAATACCAACGCATTAAGGAGATGGCTGACACCAAGGCCAGCTTTATCCTTTCGCTCAACTTCCCGCAGGCCATGGATGTGGAAGATCCCAATGATGCACGTTTTGTATCCCTGGCCGATATGAAGCACTGGGAGATGGCTCCTGCCAATGCTGCTGCCTTTGAAAAAGCAGGTATTCCCTTTGCACTGACAGCAGCTGATCTCAAGGATACCAAACAGTTCCTGGCCAATCTGCGCAAGGCACTGGAATATGGGCTGTCTGAAAACAAGGCATTGGAAGCTCTGACCAAAACTCCGGCTACCCTGATCGGTGTGTACGATAAAGTGGGCAGTTTGGAGACTGGCAAACTGGCCAACTTTATTATCACCAACGGTCCGGTTTTCGACGAAAAAACGGTGATCCTCCAAAACTGGGTACAGGGTAAAAAATATGGGGTGAAAGAAGATCAGTGGACCTCCACCCAGGGCGAATACCTGCTGGCACTTAAATCGGGTAACGGTACCCAGCAATACACCCTGCTGGTTAAAGCCGGTGGTGTAGCCTCTGTGGTAACCAAAGACACTCTTACCGGTAAAATCAGCCACAACGGTAAACTGGTGAAGATCAGCTTCCCCGAAAGCAAGGGTTCCAAAAAGAATATCCGTCTGAGCGGCGCCAGCTATCCCGACGGATGGCAGGGCACCGGTGAAGATGCCAATGGGGGCAAACTAATCTGGACCGCCCGCCTGCAAAAACAATCGGCTTCTTCAGGTGATAGCGCCAAGAAAAAAACTCCGCCTGTCCTGCCTGCGGTAACTTATCCCTTCAACGGATATGGATTCGAAGAAGCACCCCGGCAGCAAACCCTGCTGATCCGCAATGCAACGGTGTGGACCAACGAAAAAGAAGGAAAACTCGAAAACACGGATGTGCTTGTTAAAGGCGGCAAGATCGCTGCCATAGGCAAGGGGCTTTCCGAAGCCGGTGCAATTGTTGTTGACGGCACCGGTAAACATCTTACACCCGGAATCATCGACGAACACTCTCACACAGCCGCAGCTTCCATCAACGAAGGTGCACAGTCTGTTACCTCCGAGGTTCGGATCGGCGATAACCTGAATCCCGAGGATATCAGTATCTATCGTCAGTTAAGCGGCGGGGTTACCTCTGCTCACGTACTGCATGGTTCAGCCAATACCATCGGCGGACAAACCCAACTCATCAAGCTCCGTTGGGGGGCTAATGCCGAGGAACTGAAATTCGCCAACTGGATTCCCCAGATCAAATTTGCTCTGGGTGAAAACGTAAAACGTTCCAGCTCTTCTGCCAATAACCGCTTCCCCGACAGCCGTATGGGTGTGGAAGAAGTATTGATGGATGCCTTCACCCGTGCACGCGATTACGAAAATGCCATCAAGGCAGCTTCGGTTGTACCTAAGGGTAAGAAAGGTGCCGCCGCCAATCCCTGGACTACCGTGCGACGCGACCTGGAACTGGATGCCCTGGTGGAAATCCTGAATAAACAGCGCTTTATCACCTGTCACTCTTATGTACAAAGTGAAATCACCGCAGCCATGCGGGTAGCGGAGAAGTTCGGATTCAATTTCAACACATTTACGCATATCCTGGAAGGTTATAAGGTAGCCGATAAACTGAAAGCCCATGGTGCCTTTGCTTCCACTTTCTCCGACTGGTGGATTTACAAAATGGAAGTGCTGGATGCCATTCCGCAGAATGCTCCCATCATGCACGATATGGGTATTAAAGTGGCCATCAACAGTGATGATGATGAAATGGCCCGTCGCCTGAATCAGGAAGCTGCCAAGAGTATCAAATTTGGCCGCCTGAGTGAGGAAGATGCCCTGAAAATGGTTACACTGAACCCCGCAACCATGCTGCATATCGAAGATCGTGTAGGTAGCATTAAAGTGGGTAAGGACGCCGACCTGGTACTCTGGTCAGACAATCCGCTGAGCATCTATGCCAAGGCAGAGAAAACCATTGTGGATGGTATCGTTTACTTCGACCGTCAGCGCGACCAGGAACTGCGCGCTAAAATTGCTGCAGAAAGAAGTCGCCTGATTCAGAAAATGATCGGTGAGAAAAAAGCCGGTGCTCCCATGGCACCTGCCCGCGCCAGCATGCAAATCATGCATACCTGCAGCGACCATGCTCATAGCCACGGGCTCCTGGTAATGGACGGAGAAGAGATCAGTGCTAACTAATTAAAGTGAAATCTATGTTTAAAAATATATTGACATTGATAGGAGCCGGCCTGCTGGCTACGGCTTCGCTGGCCCAGGATAATGTTTATCCCGCGCCTCCACAAAAGGGACTCCTGTTCATCAAAAATGCCACCGTGCATGTGGGTAATGGACAGGTACTCGAGAATACCACCATTCAGATCAACAATGGTAAGATTGAAAAAATCGGTCAGAACCTTCCCATTCCCCAAGATGATGTTAAGGTGTACGATGTAACGGGAAAGCATGTCTATCCCGGACTCATCCTCTCCAATACAACACTTGGACTGGTGGAAGTGAACAGTGTTCGCGCCACCATCGACCATACAGAGCTCGGAGATTTTAATCCCTCCATTCGTTCCATTGTAGCCTATAATACTGATTCCAAGGTGATCAATACCCTGCGCACCAACGGTATCCTCATGGCCAATATCGTTCCGGGGGGCGGACTGATCAGCGGTTCCTCTTCCGTGGTTCAACTGGATGCCTGGAACTGGGAAGACGCGGCCATCAAAATGGAAAACGGAATCCATCTGCGTATGCCGCAGTTGCTGAACCGTCCCAATCCCTGGGCTGCCTTACTGGGACTGCCCACGCCACCCGACCCGGTAAAATCCGGACTGGAAAAAGTGGAATCCATCAAGGCTTTCTTCCGCGAAGCACAGGCATATGCAAACGAAGCAACCCATAAGAGTACCAATCTGAAATATGAAGCCGTAAAAGGTCTCTTCAATAAAACTCAGAAACTCTTTGTGCATTGCGATATCGTGAAGGAAATGCTGATCGCTGTGGATTTTGCCAAGGAATTCGGCATGGATGTGGTGATTGTAGGAGGAAGCGAGTCTTATCAGATGGCTGATCTTCTTAAGGAAAATAATATCGCCGTTATTCTGAACCAGATGCACAGTCTGCCTACTTTGGTGGATGACGATGTGGATCAGCCTTATAAAACTCCGGCCATGCTCCAGAAAGCAGGTGTATTGTTCGCAATCAATGATGAAGACGGACAAACGCGCGGGCGTAATCTTCCCTTCAATGCTGGTACAGCCGCGGCTTATGGACTGACGAAAGAACAGGCGCTGCAGGCCATTACGCTGAACGCTGCAAAGATTCTCGGTATCGATCAGCAAACAGGTTCTCTGGAAGTCGGAAAGGACGCCACCCTGGTTGTTTCCGAAGGTGACATCCTTGATATGCGCACCAATATCATCCATCATGCATTCATACAGGGCAGAAAAATAGATCTGACTGATAAACACAAGCAGCTGGATGAACGCTATCGGAAGAAGTATGGTTTGGAGATCAAAACAGTTAAGTAATAAATATATCGCTGTACTGCAAATCTGGTTTTCCCATACACCAACCTAAAAACTTTCGTATAGAGATCATTCTGATTTGTTATAGTAAACGTTAAAACGAAAAGCGGCTCCGGCCGCTTTTTCTATGTGGTATAGAAATTGATCTGCTTACTGTATCAAATTGAGAATTATGAAAAAGTTGATGAGTATGGCCCTTGTGGCCCTGATGAGCAGTGCCGTTCTTGTATCCTGTGACAAAGATGATGATAAGCCGCGGGATGATCAGAATACTGCTACCAATTCCTACCTGGTAGACGGCGAGTGGACAATCAGTCATATGACCGATGACGGAGTGGATCAGACTGCCAGCTATGCCGGTTATACCTTTAAATTTACCAGTGACGGTAAACTGACAGCCACCAAAGGTGAAGATACTATTAACGGGATCTGGCGTACCAAAAAAGATGATGGCCGCAATGAGCTGGAAATCCGCCTCACCACCACCGATCCGCTGCTGGACGAAATCAATGACGATTGGGATATTGTTTCGAGCACTAACAGCAAAATCGAGTTGAGAGACGATGATGATGATCCCAATGAAGATGATATCCTGCACTTTACCAAAAAATAGAAAAAGCTTAGATTAGAGGAATAACCTCTATAAGCATGCATGCACTGGCTGTTCCCGGGGCTCCGATACGAGTGGCGTCTATTGATGTACTCCGCGCCCTTACCATGTTTGGAATGATCTTCGTAAATGATCTCTGGTCGCTCAAAGATATTCCCGAATGGCTCGGCCATGTGGATGCAAAAGCTGATGGGATGGGTCTTGCTGATACAGTTTTCCCCGGATTTCTGTTTATCGTCGGCATGTCCATCCCATTTGCCGTTAGAAACCGGTTGTCCAAAGGCGATTCCAGTCTTGCCCTCAGTTCCCATATTATTCGTCGTGGTTTGGCCCTGCTGCTCATGGGCGTATTTCTCGTAAACGGGGAAAACCTTCAGGCTGCAGCTACGGGGTTGTCGAGGGGCGGATGGAACGTACTGGCCTGGACCGCTTTCATCCTGCTTTGGAATCAGTACCCCCGATCCTGGAATCGCTTACTCATTACCGTGGTACAGGTTATTGCACTGGCGGTTCTTGCATGGATGGCCTTCATCTATCGGGGAGGATCAGCCGAAAATCCGGTACGCTTCACCACCTGGTGGTGGGGGATACTGGGACTTATCGGTTGGGCTTACCTGGCAGCGGCCCTGATTTTCACCTGGACCGACGGACAAATCCGCTGGCTGGCTGTAGCGGCGCTAATCAGTATCGTGATAAGCGGTTTGCATCATTTGAAACTGCTTCCCCCCGCGTTCAATCTGCTTTCACCCACGGCTTTCGGAGCCCATACAGCTTTCACGCTCGGAGGGGCATGGGCTTCGCAGGTATTCTGGAAACTGCAGCAGGATCATCCCGCTACTGTAATGAATAAACTGCTCGTGCAGTTTGGCCTGACGGCCATTCTTTTGTTGGTACTGGGATTTCTGACCCGTCCCTGGTGGGGCATCTCAAAAATCCAGGCCACCCCCTCCTGGGTGCTGATCTGCAGCGCCATCATGCTGCTGTTATTCCTGCCGGTTTACTGGCTGGTAGATCGGAAACAAAAAGCAGGGTGGTTCAGCCTGATTAAACCTGCCGGAACCGACACCCTGCTTTGTTATGCCTTGCCCTATTTCGCCTATGCGCTGGTTCGCATTGTGCCTTTCGGTTTACCCGACTGGGCCCTCACGGGAATTGCGGGTTTGCTGAAGTCAATGATCTTTGCCCTGCTCATTATTCAGCTCGCCGGACTCCTGAGTAAAAGAGGAATCAAACTCAAACTTTAGCCGGCGGCCGGTTTCTCTAGGTGATTCCCAAACCCGGTACGGGCAACCTGCGATTATTTCGATCTCGGAATGGCCTGAATTGCTTTCCGCAGTTGCTCACCGTCGTTTTTGTATGCGCTGAGATCAACGATTTCAACTTTACGATACTGAACGGGGTGGCTCTCCGATTGCAATGCGATATACCCCTCGCTCATTAGTCCGCCATCCTGCAGATTCATTTCCTGCACCAGTTGCTCGCGACCATCATACTGAGGTTTGGTATAGGTGAGTACCGTATCGCCCTCCACTATATGATGAATGATGGAATCGCCCAACACCAGCATCTCCACGCGAACCCACTGATCGCCGTGATAGGTTTCTGACTTCGAGTTTACACAATGCGGCATGAAGAGTTCGTTTTCGAGCACCACATTGGTATAGGGCGTACAAAGATTCGCCGTGCTGCGGGGATCTTTGCCATTACCACCCAGGAACTGCGCCTCGATGGATATCGGGAAATCCTGCTCCACTTTCATGGTTTCAGGCGCCTGGCTGTGCAACATCGCGCCGCTGTTGCGGAAGGCCCAACCCGGACCATCTTTAATCTGATCGCCAATAAAACGATATTCCACCGCCAGCAGATAGTGGCTGTATTTGTTCTTGTGGAAGATATGTCCGTATTGCTCCTTAAAACCATCATACTGGTCATAGGATACCGTGAGCAGCGAGTCCTGAATACGGAAAGTGTTTCCGAAATTTTCATTCAGTGCATGGTCCTTTATTTTGATGGTCCAATCGTTCAAATCACTGCCATTGAATAACTGTACCCATTCCGGAGCCCTGGTTTCCTCCACATTTTTGTTTTCGGGGCTGCTGCATCCCATCGCGAGAGCCATCAGCAAAATCGAAGCAGTTTTCTTCATTGTTCGTTCAGTTTGGTTGCCGATAATTTATGAACACCGAATATAAAGCAAAAGGTGCCCGTTCAGGCACCTTTTTATTAATCAAAGATTCGATTGTATTAACTGTTACGGATTATGCTCCATGGCAGTTTTTGTATTTTTTGCCGCTACCACACGGACAAGGATCATTTCTACCCACTTTGGGGCCAACGCGGATCGGTTCACGAACTGCGGGCGCACCACTGGGGTCGTAATAATCATTCTGGTTGGCCGCATAATCATCACCACGTGCATCCACTTCTTCCTTGTTGGATTGCAGCTTGCTCATATCGGTTTTCTCTTCATGACCCTCGCGGATGATATCAGCCGGACGCTGTTGTTCCATCGGAATTCCGCAATGGCAGAGGAAGGAAACGATTTCGCGGTTCACATCGGCATTCATCTTACGGAACAGATCAAACGCTTCCATTTTATAAATCACCAGCGGATCTTTTTGTTCGAGATAGGCGGTCTGAACGCTTTGTTTCAGATCGTCCATCGCACGCAGGTGCTCTTTCCAGGAATCGTCGATCATAGCCAGCGTGATGGTTCTTTCAAGGGCGTTGGTCAGCTCCCGACCATTGGTATCGATGGTCTTCTGCATATTGCTCAGCACATTGATACCCTTGCGGCCGTCGGTAAACGGAACCACCACGTTTTCGATATGCATACCCTGCGTTGTGCGGATATTCTGGAATACCGGCACCGCCTGGTTGGCAATCGCTTCCATTTTCTGCTGGTAACGCCGGGTCGCTTCCTGATAGAGGCGTTCAGCCAGGGCCTGTACGCTGGATGATTTGAATTCAGATTCGGTAATCTGCGTATCCATCGCGAAGTTCATGATGGCAGCCAGCTTGAATCCTTCGTAATCTTCCTGTTCTTTGAAAGAGGTTACCAGTCCCTCTGCCACATCGTAAAACGCGTCGTCGAGATCCAGCGCCAGTCTTTCTCCAAACAGGGCGTGATTTCTTCTCTTATAGATCACGTTCCGCTGCTTGTTCATTACGTCGTCATATTCCAGCAGACGTTTACGGATGCCGAAGTTGTTTTCCTCCACTTTCTTCTGCGCTCTCTCGATGCTCTTGGTGATCATGCTATGCTGGATCACTTCACCCTCTTTATAACCCATGCGGTCCATGAGCGATGCAATACGGTCGGAACCGAACATGCGCATCAGGTCATCTTCCATGGATACATAGAATTGGGAGGTGCCGGGATCACCCTGACGACCGGCACGACCTCTCAGCTGGCGGTCTACCCGGCGACTCTCGTGACGCTCCGTACCAATAATGGCCAGACCACCGGCTTCCTTCACGCCGGGTCCGAGTTTGATATCGGTACCCCGACCGGCCATGTTGGTGGCGATGGTTACCGCACCCGCCAGACCGGCTTCCGCAACCACCTGGGCTTCACGCGCGTGTTGTTTAGCATTGAGTACATTATGGGGGATCTTTTTCACCTGAAGCATGCGGCTCAGCAATTCGCTCACCTCCACCGAAGTGGTACCCACCAGTACGGGGCGCCCTTCGTTACGCAGGCGTTCGATCTCGTCGATAACCGCAGCAAATTTTTCCTTTCTTGTTTTGTAAACCAGATCCTGATGGTCCTTTCTTGAAATAGGCAGATTGGTGGGGATGGCTACCACATCCAGTTTGTAGATATCCCACAATTCAGCGGCTTCGGTTTCGGCCGTACCGGTCATACCGGCCAGCTTGTGGTACATCCGGAAATAGTTCTGAAGTGTGATGGTGGCATAGGTTTGCGTGGCGGCTTCGATCTTCACGTTTTCCTTCGCTTCAATCGCCTGGTGCAGACCATCGGAATAACGACGGCCTTCCATGATACGACCGGTTTGCTCATCCACGATTTTTACCTGTCCGTCGATAACCACATACTCCACATCCTTATCAAACAGGGTATATGC